>JBDSOM010000177.1:0-11338 GCA_039914785.1 Novosphingobium sp. | reverse complement strand
TCGTCCCGGTCTTGCCGAACAGCGGCAAGCCCAGGTCCCGCAGGCGCACCGCGGTGCCACGAGTGACGACGCCTTCGAGCATGTGTACGGTCTGATACGCGGTGCGGGGATCGAGCACTTGCTTTCCGCGCGGCGTGAGACGGGGCATCGGTTTCCCGTCCCATTCGGCCATGTTGCAAGTGGTACAGCGGCGCGTGTCGGCGCGCCAGATGATCTTGCCGCTGCGGTCCTGAATGAAGTCGATCAGCGTCGAGTTGTACTGGACGCCGTTATTGGCGAGCGCCGAATAGGCATTGACCATCTGCTGCACGGTCGTCTCGCCAGCGCCCAGCGCAAAGGAGAAGTACGGCTTGTACTTTCCGATCCCGACCCGTGAGATCGTTTGAACGACCCGGTCCATCCCGGCGTCGCTGGCGATATGCACGGTCATCAGGTTGCGCGACTGCTCCAAGCCCCAGCGCATCGTATGGATGCCGCCGGAACCGCGTGCGTCGAAGTTGCGGAAACACTTCTGGCCATTGTTCTGCGCGACGCAGAAAGTCTGGTCGGCGACCATCGATGAGGGGGTCATCCCGGCGTCGAGACCGGTGGCATACACGAACGGCTTGATCGTTGATCCAGGTTGGCGCTCGGCCTGGGTCGCGCGGTTGAACGAATCGAGCCCGGGATCGAACCCGCCCTGCATCGCCACCACGCGGCCGCTGGTGGGATCTTGGACCACCATGCCGCCTGCGACCTCGGGGATCGTCTTCACCGCATACACGTCGCCGTTACCGATCGGCGCGGCCGCCAACACGTCTCCGGTACGGACAGAATCGGGAATCCCCGTCAGCGGTGCCGTTGAGCCGTCGCTAAAACCCACCGTGCCGCTCGGTCCGTCACGGCGCACGACAATGCCCACGCGCCAATCCTTGTAGCTGATCGACTTGTTGAGCCCGATCAACTGGGTCTGCCATCGGTCTGGATCGATGTCGATATGAGCGATCGGCTTGTGCCAGGCCTTGCCGCTCGCATAGCGGAGCAAGCCGTCACGCAGCGAATCCTGCGCCGCCTTTTGCAGTTCCGGATCAAGCGACGTCCTTACCCAGAGGCCACCCGCATAAATACTGTTCGGCCCGCTTTCGGCGGTCTCGCCGTACTGCGCGATCAGGCGGCGGCGAACTTCTTCGACGAAGTAGCCGACGTCACTGTTGTAGGACAGGTTCCGGCGCGGGACGAGACCGAGCGGCTGGGCTTTGGCCTCGGCCACTTCTGCAGCGGTCGCCCAGCCATTCTTCTCCATCTGCTGAAGCACGTAATTGCGCCGCTCGATGGCCATGTGTTGGAACTTCTCCCGGCCATAGCGTTCCGGCGCCTTGGGCAGGATCGCAAGGAACGCCGCCTCGTGCAGCTTGAGCTGGTCGATATCCTTGTCGAAATAGGCTCGTGAGGCGGCCTGGACGCCGAAGCTCTGGCGGCCCAGCGGGATTTCATTGAGATAGAGTTCGAGGATCTGCTGCTTGTCGAGCACGTCCTCGATCCGCCGCGCCAGGATCATTTCCTTGAGCTTGCGCGTGACCGAATATTCGTCGCCGATCAGGATGTTCTTGGCGACCTGCTGCGTGATCGTCGAACCGCCCTTGGCGCGCTCGCCCGATCCGAACTTCGTGACATAGTCGAGCACGGCGCCCGCCAAGCCGGTGTAGTCGACGCCGCCGTGGCTCCAGAAGGTCTTGTCCTCAGCCGCCAGGAACGCATTTGTCACTGGCCGGGGAAAGTCGACGAACCGCAACTGGACGCGGCGTTCCCGGGCGTAGCTATAGATGATCTCGCCGTTCATTCCGCGCACCATAGTCGGCAGCGGCGGCTGGTAGTCGAGGAGTTTGTCCGCCGATGGCACGTTGCGGGCGATCGTCACCCAGACCAGGAAATAGAGGAGCAGCCCCGCGCCGACGAGATAGCCCAACCAGCGGAACCAGCGCTTTGCGCGCCAGCTTTCGCGGAACCATTCCAGCGCGCCGCCGGCTTCGCGGCGGAGACGGTAGCGCACGTTCTCGGGAGAGCTTTCGGCCATGATCAGCGTGGCCCTAGCATGAGCTGTCGCGCTATTGCCAGTGCGGTTGTCACCCGCCTACCGCATGGCGGGCAAAGAACACGCGAATGGCCTGGGCGGTGGCCCCCGCGAAGGCGCTGCGTCCCGCCGGCGAGGCGAGCCGGCCGGCGTCCCGATCGTTGCTGATATAGCCGACTTCGAACAGGACCGAGGGCATGTCCGGCGACTTCAGCACGACGAACGCCGCTTGCTGGAGCGAGCGTTCGCGGAATGGCACCCGCCCTGCCCCTTCGCGCAGGATCAGGCGGGCCAATTCGGCTGAACGCGCGCCGGTATCGCGCTGCGAAAGATCGACGAGGATCGCGCCGACCGTGTCGCTCGTTCCGGAGAGGCGGATCCCCCCAACCGTATCCGCGCGGTTTTCGCGCGCGGCCAGGCGCGTGGCGATCTCATCGCTGCCTTTGTCCGATAAAGTGTAGACTGTCGCACCGCTGGCCTCGGGGGTGTCGGCGCTATCGGCATGGATCGAGAGAAACAAGTCGGCCTTGAGTCGCTGCGCGATCCCCGAACGCTCCTCGAGCAACAAGTAACGATCGTCGCTGCGGGTGAGCGCCACCCGGACCCCGCCTTGCGTCAGGAGTTGGCGCCTGAGTTCGCTGGCGAGCGCAAGGGTCAGGTCCTTCTCCTTGACCTTGCCGCCCCCTGCCCCCGGATCGTGGCCGCCGTGGCCGGGATCAATGACCACCAGCGGCCGGCTCGCGTCGAGCGGACCTTCGATCGGCGGGAGGCCGATCTCTCCACCCGGAGGTGGCAGTTCGATCCGCACAGCGTAGTTGCCGCCCCGGCCAGGAGCCCCGAACGTGCGATCCGCCGCCACCATCGCGAAAAAAACGACGACCGGCGCCAGAGCTACGAGCAAGAATTGCAAACCCCGCGGCATTACGGAAAATGCCTAGGATCTTCGCGGTTCGTTCGCAATGGCATTGCGCCCGAGCTTTCCACAGAAGTGCGAGGCCACGAAAGAGACCACAGAAGCGCCGGTAACAGCGCGCCTCAGCAATAACTTGCCGCTGTTTCTGACCGGTGCTAGGCGTGCGCTTGGAGCAGCTTCGCCCCAATCCGCCCGCGCAAATGCCCCTCTCAAGAGGCAACGGTCGCACTACGGAAGGATTGGCCAGCGCCGCTGTCCAGCAGAATAGCCGGGCGAACCCGCCCGGATCCGCACAGGTTGACGCGAGTTATGAGAAGCCTTCCGCAGTCCAGTCCGCGTTCGCCCGAAAGGGCGACGGCGGTTTGGACGGCCGGCTTTGCGCGCACTTTTTCGCCGCGCACTCTCACGCTCGCAGACACACAATCCCCTGCCGGGGCCGCTTTGCGCTCCGGCTTCACCCATGCAGCCGCGATACAGTCGACGCCACAGGCGTCGCTGGGCGGCTTGTCTGCATATATGCGCGCCGCCAACACCGGACCCGATCCATCGGTTTCCGCCAGGCCCTGGCGCGCCTGGAGAATTTATAATGACCACGCGCATGCTTATCGATGCGCGCCACCACGAGGAAACTCGGGTGGCCGTGCTCAAGGGCAACCGGATTGAGGAATTCGACTTTGAATCTGCCGATCACAAGCAGATCAAGGGCAACATATATCTCGCTAAAGTTACCCGGGTAGAACCTTCGCTGCAGGCAGCTTTCGTCGACTTTGGCGGCAATCGCCACGGCTTCCTGGCCTTCAGCGAAATCCACCCCGACTACTACCAGATTCCCAAGGAAGACCGCGAAGCGCTGCTCGCCGAAGAGGCCGCGCACGCTGAGGAAGAAGCCGCCCTGCGCGCCGCCGAAGACGCCGATGACGACTTCGATGACGGCGCCGAGGAAAACGGCCAGGAAGACTACGCCGACGAGGACTCGTACGAAGCTGGCGGCGTCACCGAGATCGACACTTCGGACAAGGACCATGTCGCCACGATCGAGGACGGTCACGTCGAGAACGGCTTCGACCATGCCGAGGACGACGCCGAAGCGGCGGAAGGCGACGATAGCGAAGGCGACGACGAAGGCCAGAACCAGCGCGGTCGCGGTCGCCGCCGCCAGGGCAATCGCGACGGCGGTCGCAGCCGGGGCCGTGCCAAGGAAGCCGACGAACTGCGCGCCAAGCGCATGGCGCTGCGCCGCCGCTACAAGATCCAAGACGTCATCCAGCGCCGCCAGGTGTTGCTCGTCCAGGTCGTCAAGGAAGAGCGCGGGAACAAGGGTGCCGCCCTCACCACCTATCTCAGCCTGGCCGGCCGCTACTGCGTGCTCATGCCGAATTCGAGCCATGGCGGTGGCATCAGCCGCAAGATTAGCTCAGCCTCGGACCGAAAGCGCCTCAAGACCATCATCGGCGAACTGGGCCTGCCCAAGTCGATGGGCTGCATCGTGCGCACCGCCGGGCTCAGCCGCACCAAAGTCGAGATCAAGCGCGACTTCGACTACCTCGCCCGCCTGTGGGACGAGATCCGCGAGACGACGCTGGGCTCCAGCGCGCCCGCGCTGATCCACTCGGACAGCGACCTGATCAAGCGCGCGATCCGCGACATCTACAACAAGGACATCGAGGACGTCGTCGTCGAGGGCGAAGCGGGCTATCGCGCCGCCAAGGACTTCATGAAACTCTTGATGCCCAGCCATTCGCGCCGGGTGAAGGCTTATTCCGACCCCGTGCCGCTGTTCCAGCGCTACGGCGCTGAAGACCAGCTGACCGCCATGTACGATCCCGTCGTCCAGTTGAAGTCGGGCGGATACATCGTCATCAACCCGACCGAGGCGCTCGTCTCGATCGACATCAACTCGGGCCGCTCCACCAAGGAGCACGGCATCGAGGCGACGGCGCTCAACACCAACCTCGAAGCCGCGCGCGAGATCGCCCGCCAGTTGCGCCTGCGCGACATGGCCGGCCTCGTCGTCATCGATTTCATCGACATGGAACACGGATCGAACGTCCGTAAAGTCGAGAAGACGATGAAGGATGCGCTGAAGAACGACCGCGCCCGCATCCAGGTCGGCCGGATCTCCAGCTTCGGCCTGATGGAAATGAGCCGCCAGCGTCTGCGCACCGGCGTGCTCGAGGCAACCACGCGTTCGTGCCCGCACTGCGACGGTTCGGGCCTGGTCCGGACCGCCGGGTCAGCCGGCTTGTCGGCGCTCCGCATGATTGAAGAGGAAGCAGCCAAGGGCAAGGGCAACGTAATCTCGCTCTTTGCCAGCCAGGAAGCGACGATCTACGTTCTCAACGCCAAGCGTATCGATCTCGCCGAGATCGAGACCCGCTATGGCGTCTCGGTCGAAGTGATCCCCGAAGGCGAGAACGAAGGCGCCAAGATGCGCGTCGGTTCGTCCGGTCCGCGTCCCGAGTTCGTGCCCCGGTTCGAGCCGATCGTCATCGAGGAAGATGAAGACGACGACCTGCCCGAGGAGGATTTCGAGGAAGAAGCCACCGAAGAGCGCAGCGAGAACGGCGAAGCCGACGGCGAAGGCCGCCGCGGTCGTGGTCGCAAGCGTCGCCGGGGTCGTGGCCGCGATCGCCAGGACGAGCAGGGCTCGGACGACGAGCGCGAGCCCGAAGGTGACGCTGACAGCGAAGCCGAAGGCGACGACGATAGTGCCGAAACCACTGGCGACGAGACCGCCGAAGATACGAACGAGGATGGTGAAGGACCGCGCAAGCGTCGCCGTCGCGGTCGTCGCCGTCGCGGTGGCCGTAATCGCTCCGAGGATGGTGGCGCCGAGCAGACGGACGAAAATGGCAGCGACAACGCTGTCGAAGACGGCGACGAGAATACAGCTACCGAAGCTCCTGCGGCCGAAGCTGCGCCTGAGGAAGAGGCTGCTGAAGCTGCTCCCGCCAAGCGCACGCGCCGCCGCAAGCCAGCTGCTGCCAAGACCGACGATGAAGCCCAGGCAGTCGTCAGCGATGCTGCTGCGCCTGAGCCTGCCGCTGAAGCCGCGGCTGAGCCTGCGGTGAAGCTGAAGCGGACGCGCAAGAAGAAGGTCGATCCCGCAGCCGAGGCCCCCGTCGAAGTCGTTGCTGAACCGGCGGACGTCACGCCGGGCGAGGAAGCGCCTGCAGCCAAGCCCAAGCGCGCGCGCCGCAAGAAGGCCGACGCGGCCGAAGCAGCGGAGCCTGAAGCTGCAACCGAAGCCGCAGCCATGCCCGAGGCGGCACCGGTTGCCGCCGCCGAGGAACCTGCTCCAGCGGAGGCCGACGACGCGGCCGATGCAACGGCGGAAGCTGACGACGGCCCCCGTCGCGGTGGCTGGTGGCAGCGCACTTTCGGCAACTAAGACTGCTGATTGAAAAAGCCGGCTCTCGCTTTCGCGGGGGCCGGCTTTTCTTTGTCTGCTTGAAGCCTGGTTTGGCCTGAATGCCGGTGGATTGAATCAACCCACGCGGGCTTCCGTGAGCTGCGCGCTCACAAGATCCAGCACCACCCCGAGATCGCCCTGCGCCGAGGCCATGACGCCGCGATAGGTGCAGAAGCCGTGGATCGTCCCTGCGAATTCGCGGAAGGTCACTTGCCCGCCGGCCTCGATCATCGCCGCGGCATAAGCGCGGCCCTGATCGCGCAGCGGATCGAGCGCCGCGGTACAGAGCACCGTCGGCGGCAACCCGGACAGATCACCGAGCAGCGGCGAGGCGCGCGGGTCTTGCGGATCGGAGCGATAGGCCTCGCCGAAGTAGGCCATGTCGGCGGCCTCCAGGCCATAGCCGTTCGCGAACTCCCCATTGGAAGGATAAGCCTTGCTGACATCAGCCACCGGGTAGATCGGCACCTGCAAAATGACCGGCAGTGCCGCGGGGGCGTCACGCAACGCTGCGGAGGTGACGCACGTCAACGTCCCGCCCGCGCTGTCTCCGCACAGCACCAGGCCGGTAAATTTCCGCCCGAAGGCCGCTCCGCCGTTCTCGGCGACCCACCGCGCTGCCGCCTCGCCGTCGTCGGTTGCCGCGGGCCAGGGATGCTCCGGCGCGAGGCGATACTCGACCGAGATCACCGGCAAGTCGAGACGCCGGGAAATTTCGGCCGCGAGCGCCGCATGGGTATCGATGCTACCGACGATAAACCCGCCGCCGTGATAGAACACCACCACCGGGCCAGGTTCGCGTGCGGATCGCGGGTCGAACAACCGCAGCGCGATGTCGCCGGCGGGGCCCGGCATCGTCACGTCGCGGATCTCCCCAAGTTCGCCGACGGGGACATCAGGGGACGGCATCATTTCCGGCGGCATCTGCCGGATCAGCTTCATCAACTCGTCGTTGAAGGCAGGGCGCGGCTACGCCTTGAGCGCGTCAAGATACGCGCGGACATCGGGACGGACAAAAGGTTCGGTCATTTCGCTCAAACCCCCGCGGCCGAGCCGCCAGTTACCCGCAGCGTCTCGCCCGTGATGAACCTTGCTTTGGGCGAGGTCAGGAAAAGCATGGCGTCGACGATATCCTGGGGAAGCCCGTCGGCGTCGATCATCTGCATCGCCTTGACCCGCGCCTGGATTTCTGGAGCGAGATCGGCCTTTATCGTCTCGGTGAGCATCAGCCCAGGCGAGATCGCGTTGACGCGGATCCCCTCGGGTCCGAGCTCGCGGGCCAATGTGATCGTCATCCCGGCGACCGCCAGCTTTGAATCACCATACGGCGAGCCGCCCATGTGCGCCGCCGACGACGTGATATTGACGATGCTCGCGCCTTCCCGGCCCTTCATGTGCGGGATCGCGGCGATGGAGCAGCAGGCCACGCCGATAACGTTGACTTCGAACAAGCGCCGAAACTTGGCGAGGCCAAGCCGTGATATCGGCTGGCCGTACTCAGCATTGTGCAGCCCGGCGTTGTTGATCAGGATATCGATGCCGCCGTTCGCCTTGGCGGCGACCGCCACGACCTCGGCCATGCGCGCCTCGTCCGCCACGTCGCCCGCCAGGCCGAGTGCCGACCCGCCGCTCGCGTTGATCGTCGCAGCGCTCGCTTCGGCTTCCGCGCCGTCGATATCGACCAGGACGACGTGCATGCCTTCCGCCGCCAGCGCGATGCCGAAGGCCTGGCCGAAGCCTCTGCCCCCGCCGGTTATCACCGCCGTCTTGCCGGCGCGTGCGTTGCCTAGGGCCACTTGATCTCTCCCATGAAGTTGAAGGGCGCATGCAAGCATCCTCGCCATTGCCCGGCAAGGATGAATGGCCACCGCGGCATCGCGGGAGGGATCATGGGATCATATGGGGGGGTGCGCGTGAAATGATCCACAGCGTCAAGTTTGCGTGCGCAATTCGCAATCGAACCGCGCGGAGACGCACTTGCTCCGGCGCGACGAATCGCTAGAGAGGGCCGGAATCGTCCCGCTTGTATGAATTTGGCGGGACTTGGCGTTGACAGGGATCTGACATGGCTGCCTTCCTTCTTCCCAAGAACAGCACGATCAGCAAGACGGGCCAGCACTTCAAGGCTGACGGCGCTACGAAGGTGAAGAAGTTCACCGTGTACCGCTACGATCCCGACAGCGGCCAGAACCCGCGCTACGACACGTTCGAGATCGACCTCGACAACTGCGGCCCGATGGTTCTCGATGCGCTGATCAAGATGAAGAGCGAGGCGGATCCGACGTTGACGTTCCGCCGCTCGTGCCGCGAGGGCATCTGCGGCTCGTGCTCGATGAACATGAACGGCCGCAACGGCCTCGCTTGCACCACCGCGATCGAGGATCTGTCCGGCGACATCCGCATCACACCGCTGCCGCATATGGAAGTGATCAAGGACCTCGTTCCCGACTTCACCCATTTCTACGCGCAGTACGCTTCGATCCGTCCTTGGCTGCAGACCGTCTCGACCACGCCTTCGGGCAAGGAGCGACTTCAGAGCCCCGAGCAGCGCGAGCAGCTCGACGGCCTTTACGAATGCATCCTGTGCGCTTGCTGCTCGACCTCGTGCCCCAGCTACTGGTGGAATTCGGACAAGTTCCTTGGCCCGGCGATCCTGCTCCAGGCCTATCGCTGGCTCGCCGACAGCCGCGACGAGATGACCGGCGAGCGGCTCGACGAGTTGGAAGATCCGTTCCGCCTTTATCGCTGCCACACGATCATGAACTGCGCCAACGTCTGCCCCAAGGGCCTGTCCCCGGCACGCGCGATCGCGGAAATCAAGAAGATGCAGGCCGAACGGCACGTTTGAGGTGGCCACCGCGCCGCAACTGACGCACTTCACTTATGAGCCCGATTCGGACAATCCGGGCTGGTGCCGCTGGCTGATGCCTGACACCGCGCGCTTCAACGACGCTGTGCTGGGCAAGCAGATCGTTCGCGTGGAAGCGCCTGAAACGGCGCGACTGCGGATGTTTCCGCAGACCCTGCACACCAACGCCGGGAACAAGGTCCACGGCGGGATCACCCTGGCGTTTGCCGACGTCGCGCTGTTCGCGGCGCTCTACGCGCTGCGTGGGATCGATGCCGGCCGGTCGGTTACGGTCGATCTGTCGGCCCAATTCATCGGCGGCGGGGATCCTTCGCGTCCGCTCGATGCCGTGGTGGACCTGCTGCGCGAGACGCGGCACCTCGCATTCCTGCGCGGCCTCATCGTGCAGGACGACGACATCGTCGCTTCGTTTTCGGGCACCGTTCGCAAGCCGACGATGACATGACCGGGTTGTTCAACCGATATGAAGCGCTGGTCGCAGCAGGCGAACTGCGTTCCGACCCTGAACAGGCCGCCGCCGCCGAGCGGCTCAATCAGCTGCAGCGCGAGCTGGAGGCCACCGCTGCGCCGCGCGGCCTGCTCGGCAAGCTGCTGACGCGCAAGCCGCCGGCCCCGCGCGGGCTCTACTTATGGGGCGGTGTCGGGCGCGGAAAATCGATGTTGATGGACTTGTTCCACGACAGCCTGCAGATTCGCCGCAAGCGCCGCGTCCACTTCCACGCCTTCATGATCGAGGTCCACGCCTTGCTCCGCGAGGAGCGCAAGAAGGAGGCTGGCGACCCGATCCCGCCCGTGGCAGCGGCGCTGGGCGAACAACTGCGCGTGCTGGCGTTCGACGAGATGGTCGTCAACAATTCGGCCGACGCGATGATCATGAGTCGGCTGTTCACCGCGCTGATCGTCGATCATGGCGTGACCATCGTCACGACCTCCAACCGGGCGCCGGGCGAGCTCTACAAGGATGGGCTCAACCGCGAGCATTTCCTGCCGTTTATCGCCCTGATCGAGCGCGACCTCGACGTTTTGCCGCTGAACGGCGCGGTCGATTACCGCCTCCAGCGCCTCGCGGGTCTGGACACCTGGCACGCCCCGCTGGGCACTGCGGCGACCGAGCAAGTCCGCGAGGCGTTCTTCCGTCTCACCGATTACTCGCCCGAGGATAGCGATCATGTCCCCTCGGCCGACATCGACGTCGGCGGCCGCGTACTGCACGTCCCCAAAACCCTGAAAGGCGTGGCGGTCTTCAGTTTTAAACGCCTCTGCGGCGAAGCGCGCGGCGCGACGGACTATTTGGCCCTAGCCCAGACCTATCATACCCTGATCCTGGTCGGGATTCCCCGGATGGGCCCGGAAAACCGCAACGAGACTGCGCGGTTCGTCACGCTTATCGACGCCCTGTACGAGAACAAGGTCAAGCTGTTCGCCGCCGCCGCCGCCGAGCCCGAGGCGCTCTATGAGCAGGGCGCGACAGGGAACGAGGGGGGGCGCTTCGAGTTCGACCGCACGATCAGCCGCCTCAAGGAAATGCAAAGCGCCGACTATCTCGCGCTCGGCCACGGCGAAGACTGAGCCTAGATCTCCAGCTTTGCCGTTAGCCGAATGTCTCGCCCCGCCAGTGGCGCATAATCCTTCAGGAACGAGGCGTGCCGGCGGGCATCGACGTCGAAGATATTGTTCGCCGCCAGTGTCAGGCTGAGCGGATGCTGTTTGCCCCAGGGGCGCCAGGTCACTTCTGCGTTGACCATGGTAAACCCGGGGGTTGGGGTTTCCAGAGGCGCCACCCGGTTCTGCGCGGTCACATGCTCGACCTGACCGCGCAGATCGAAGGCGGCCGAGGCTAGGGTCAGTCCGCCCTGCACTCGCAGCGGCGGTATCCGGGGGGCCGGACCGAACCCGTCGATCGTGGCATGGACGTAATCGGCGAGCGCGTCGGCGGACAGCGTCCAGCTCCCGAAGCGCGCGACCTGGGCTGTACCTTCCACCTCGAACCCGTAATAACGCGCCCCGGCCTGTCCGATCCGGTAGACCTGCAGCCCGTCTTCGACCGCTCCTGTCGCTGCCTGGTAGATGAAGTTGTCAAACCACGTGTGATAG
>JBDSOM010000128.1:0-7107 GCA_039914785.1 Novosphingobium sp. | reverse complement strand
GCCGGGTAAAGCAATTGCTGAAGTCTCCGGTCATGGTCGACTTGCGGAATGTCTACGATCCCGCCGAAGTGCGGGCGAGCGGGTTCACCTATGTGAGCATCGGCCGGCCATAACCGCCCGGACAGGGTGACAGATCGGCCGTTTGTCACCCTGTCCGGGATATAATCTTTTTATATCAATTTATTGATACGACACCGGGTGGGTGACAAATCCCAGGGAATCCGGGCCGAGGGGATCCCCAAGGGCCAACATCCTCGCCGATTCGCGTCATGCCGGCATTGGCAAAAAGCGGCCATGTAGGACAATGGATTCGTCATCCGGGGCCACGCCCGGGACGACGCCCGGGAGGATGGATTGACCGGGGCTTCGGGCCCGGCCCTTCGCCTGGCGGGGATCGCGGGGATTATCGGTAGTGTGCCAGGGGGCCTGTAAGCCGGGTTCTGTGACGTGAGTGGTCTCCCTCCAAGTTTCCTCAGGCGGACCCGCCCACGACGGCAACCATTCCTCTCGGCGACATGTTGCCATGCCGCTCTAGCGACCAACCCGGGCGATCGGTGCGAAACACACCAGCCGATCCTTGCGGACCGGCGCGCCGCCCCTATTCGGTCTTACTCCGGGTGGGGTTTGCCATGCCGCCCCTGTTACCAGGCGCGCGGTGCGCTCTTACCGCACCCTTTCACCCTTACCTGACCCCACCGAAGCGGGAGCAGGCGGTCTGCTCTCTGTGGCACTTTCCCTAGACTTGCGTCCGGCGGGCGTTACCCGCCACCCTTGTTTCGTGGAGCCCGGACTTTCCTCGTTATCTTGCCCAGCATTCGCTGGAAAAGACGCCGCGGCTGCCCGGCCCCCTGGCGGTTACTCCGTAGCACGCCCGAGATCGCGTTCCAACAACAGCTCGAACAGCAATGCGCCGATCTCGCCGTCGAGTTCGCCATCGACCTTGCGCGGCCGCCAGCGCCGTTGGAACGCGCGCACCGCGGCCCGGCCATCGGCAATGTCATAGCCCCACCGTTCGAGCGCCAGGAAGAACGCGCTCGGCTCTTCGTAGATCAGGCTGATCCGGGGTTTGGGGGTCCGCAAGGCGAGCTTGTAGCGGGCCAGCAGTTCCCACTCGAACAACTCGCCCGGATCGTCCTTGCGGGCCGGCGCGATGTCCGAATGGCCCACGACGTTGGCGATCGGGATCTTGTGACGCTGCACGATCGCCGCCAGCAACGGCACCAGCGCTTCCATCTGGGCCTCAGTGAACGGCCGGTAGCCCCACTCGTGCCCAGGGTTGACCAGCTCGATCCCGACGCTGGCCGAATTCACGTCGGTGATCCCGCGCCAGTACGATTTTCCGGCGTGCCAGGCGCGCTTTTCTTCCGATACCATGCGCGTGACGGTGCCGTCCTCGTCGATCATGTAATGCGCCGAGACCTTGGCCTTGGCGTCGCACATCCGCTCCAGCGCCTCGCCGGCGCTTTGCATGCCGGTGTAATGCAGCACGACCATCGTCACCGGCAGCATCCGTTCGTCCCAATTGGGCGAAGGCGCCTCGCGGTGGACGAGTTCGTTCATTGCGCTGCTGGCATCACACGACTGGCAGGACCGCGCCCATGACCAGGGCATCGTCGCTGAGCGCGAACTGCAGCCCACCGCCCAGGCTGGCCGCGAGTTGCTGGATCATCGCCGCCGGCGCGGTCTTGCTGGACAAGTCCGCCGCAGCAATACTCCCGTCGAGTGCGCGGCCGACGACGGGATCGAACGCGATCCGCGGGCCGCTCGCGCGGATAACGATCTCGCTGGCCTGTCCCCCGAAATCGTCGGCGCGCAGTTCCGCGCCGATATCGAGCGTGCCGCCGCGGACCAGGGCCTCGATCCCGATCAAGGAGAGGTTGAGCATCGTCTTGACCGCGGGCTTGGGCAGCGAATCGCTGGCGAGCGACCAGCGCACTTCGATCCGGCCGTTGTTACCGACCAGCGCGTCGACCACGGCCCGCGCTTCGTGGACCGGAACCATCTCGCCGAACCCGCCCGCGGCACCGAACGCGAGCCGGAAGAACTTGAGCTTATCCGCCGAAATCCGGGCGCTTTGCTCGAGCAACTCGAAGCAACGCTTGCGCATTTCCGGGTCCTTCTCGTCGGCGAGCAGCTCAAGCCCGTTCGACAGCGCGCCCACCGGGCTCAGCAGATCATGGCACAGGCGCGAACACAGCAGGCTGGCGAGTTCGACGGATTCGAGGGACATCAGGCAAAATACTCTCATCAAAGGATGGCGCTCTTCCCCCCGGATTAGCGCTTCGTCGGCACTGCCTTAACCATCTACGACTTCATAGGAAAGCGCCTCGAACCCCCGCGCACCGTCGCGCCAGAACGCTACGTCCGGGCCGGACGGACCTGGCGCGACGATCGCCCAGACGCTGCCATCGCCGCCGGCATGCTCGCAATCCGTCGCGGACGGGACCGGGTGGCCGGACGGGTGGGAATGGTAGTAGCCGATCACCGGCAATCCGCCGCTGCGCGCCGCCCGGTGCGCCGCGATCAGCGCGGCGGGATTGATTTCGAAGCGGCGCAGCGGATCGGCGGCGATGTTGGTGGCGGGCCGCGCCTCGGCGATGGGCTCCAGCCCCAGCAGAATGCCGCAGCATTCGGCGGGCGCGGCACTTGTCGCTTCTGCAACCAATGTTGCCATAACGCCACTTGTGACGTGTAGGACCGTGACCATCTGCATACCATGGGGGCATTAATTGAAATGAGCGCCGAGCGCATCATCGAAGGCGTGATCGGGGCCAGTTCCTCGGGAGCGGTCCAGCGTCTGGACAAGGCGCTCGCGGACGCGAGCGGCTTGTCGCGAGAGCGCGTGAAGGCGCTGCTCGGCGAGGGGCGGATCTCGCTCGGCGGAGAACGGATGAGCCAGGCCACGCTGAAACCGGCCGTCGGCACGCGGTTCGCCATCACGGTGCCGGCCGCCACCCCCGCCGAGGCCGCGCCGCAGGACATCCCGCTGCGTATCGCGTTCGAGGACGAATACCTGGTGGTGGTGGACAAGCCGGCGGGCCTCGTCGTGCATCCGGCCGCAGGCAACATGGACGGCACGCTGGTCAACGCCCTGCTCCATCACTGCCGTGGCCAGCTTTCGGGAATCGGCGGGGTCGCGCGCCCCGGCATCGTCCACCGCATCGACAAGGACACCTCGGGGCTGCTGGTGGTCGCCAAGACCGACGCAGCCCACGAAGGCCTGGCGCGGCAGTTCGCCGATCATTCGGTCGTGCGGGCGTATTCCGCGATCTGCGCGGGCCGTCCCCTGCCGCTGGCCGGGACGATCCGCGGGGCGATCGCGCGATCGTCGGCCAATCGCAAGAAAATGGCGCTGGTCGACGAAGGCCGGGGCAAGCATGCGGTGACGCATTACCGCACGCTCCAGCCGCTCGACGATGCCGCGTTGGTCGAATGCCGGCTCGAGACCGGGCGGACCCACCAGGTGCGCGTTCACATGGCGTCAATCGGTAATCCGCTATTGGGAGACCAGGTCTATGGACGCACGCCTCCTCGGCTTCGCCCCTTGCTGGCGGAACTCGGATTCCGCCGTCAGGCGCTGCATGCGCGAAAGATCGGGTTCCTGCACCCGATCAGCGGCGAACGCCTGCATTGGAGCAGTGAACTTCCCGCCGATCTGCGGGAACTGTTGATTGCCCTCGGGGGTTCGAACGATGGCGGCTCGAAGTTGTGATTTATGACCTAGTCGAAGCCCTTTGTGGCGCTGTACACGGATACCGAGTAGTAACATTTCCGTGAACGGTGGCCGACGAGAAAGGTACGTCGAAGTGAGTGATACGAACAGCAGAGTAGCCACGGTCCCGACCCTCGGCGGTGAGGCGAGCCTCAATCGCTACCTGTCGGAGATCAAGAAATTCCCGCTGCTGAAGCCCGAGCAGGAATACATGCTCGCCAAGCGCTATGCGGAACATCAGGACCCCGACGCGGCCAAGCAGCTGGTGACGAGCCACCTGCGGCTCGTGGCGAAGATCGCCATGGGCTATCGCGGTTACGGTTTGCCGGTCAGCGAACTGATCTCCGAGGGCAACATCGGCCTGATGCAGGGCGTCAAGAAGTTCGAGCCCGAGCGCGGCTTCCGCCTCGCAACGTATGCGATGTGGTGGATCAAGGCGTCGATCCAGGAGTACATCCTCCGGTCGTGGAGCCTCGTGAAAATGGGCACCACCGCGGCGCAGAAGAAGCTGTTCTTCAACCTTCGCCGGATGAAGAAGAACATCGACGCGTTCGAGGACACCGATCTCCATCCCGACCAGGTCAAGGCGATCGCCACGACGCTTGGCGTGTCCGAAACCGAAGTCGTCAACATGAATCGGCGGATGATGATGGGCGGCGACGCGTCGCTCAACGTGTCGCTGCGCGAGGACGGCGAAGGCGGCCAGTGGCAGGATATCCTGCAGGACGATCGCCCGCTCCAGGATGTGATCGTCGCCGAGGCGCAGGAATCGTCGTATCGCCACGAGATGCTGACCGAGGCGATGACGGCCCTGAACGAGCGCGAGCGTGAGATCCTGACCGAACGCCGCCTGATCGAGGATCCCAAGACCCTCGAGCAGCTGAGCCAGGTCTATCACGTCAGCCGCGAACGCGTCCGCCAGATCGAGGTGCGCGCCTTCGAGAAGCTGCAGAAGGCGATGCAGCGCATCGCCGGCGATCGCAGGCTGCTGCCAGCTACGTAATCGCGACGTAATCACCCTCGACGCCCCCTCCTCTGACGAGGAGGGGGTATTTGTTTCAGGGCACCGCCTTTTCCGCCATCCTGGCCGCCGTCTCCTCTTCGGCGAGCACAATGATATCCGCGCCCCAGCGCCTGATGTCGGCGGCTTCCTCCTCCGAATGCGCCCGCGCGACGATCCGCAAGGCCGGATTGAGCTTGCGCGCACGCCGCGCGATCACCCCCGCCTGGACGCCTTCGGGGATCGCGATCAGCAAGACTGCGGCAAGCTCGGTGCGCGCTTCCTCCAGCATGCCGGGCGCGGTCACGTCGCCGACGATCACCGCCAGTCCCGCCTGCTCGGCGAGTTCGATCATGTCGCTCTGGTCTTCGATCACCGTCAGGTTCGCGCCCGTGTCGCCCAGGCGCCGGGCGATGCTCTGCCCCACCCGTCCGTAGCCGGCGAGAATCGTACGCGACGGCGGCTTGGCCGGTTTGTCCCCGCCTTTGCCGGCGCTCGGCCGCTCGCGTTTGACCAGCAGCGAAAACAGCACCGGATTGATCAGGATCGAGATCATCGCCCCGGCGAGGATAAGATCCTGCGCGGTCTTCGACAGGGCGCCGAGCGCGACCCCGAGCGCCGCCAGGATGAACGAGAATTCGCCGATCTGGGCCAGGCTCGCCGCGACGGTGATCGCCGTCTGCGAAGGGTGCCCGAACCAGCGAACGATCGCATAGGCGGCGACCGACTTGCCCAGGACCACGATCACGACCGTCGCGAACACCGCCAGCGGCTGCTCGACCAGCACCGCCGGGTTGAACAGCATCCCGACCGAGACGAAGAACAGCACCGCGAAGGCATCGCGCAGCGGCAGGATCTCCTCCGTCGCGCGCCGGCTCAGCTGGGTCTCGCCCAGGATCATGCCCGCGAAGAACGCGTCCAACGCGAACGACACGTCGAACACCGCCGCCGCGCCAAAGGCGACGCCGAGCGCGAGCGCGAGGACTGCGAGCCGGAACAGCTCACGCGATCCGGAATGGGCCGCCCAATGCAAGGCGGCGGGGATGAGGCGGCGCCCGACGACCAGCATGAAGACGATGAAGCCCACGATCTTGAGCGCGATCATGCCGCCGGTCTTGAGAATGGGCTCCCAGCCCTGCCCGGCCCCGCCGGCCTGGACTGCGACGATCGCCGGCAGCAACACCAGCGCCAGGACCATGGCCAGGTCCTCGACGATCAGCCAGCCGACCGCGATCCGCCCGCGCTCGGTCTGGACGAGGTCGCGGCTCTGCAGCGCCTTCAACAATACGACCGTGCTTGCCACCGATAGCGCCAGGCCGAAGATCACGCTGTCCATGAGCGGCCAGCCGAGCCACAGGCCCAACCCCGCACCCATCGCCGTCGCCGCGACGATCTGCACGACCGCGCCGGGGACGGCGATTTTGCGGACCGACAGCAGGTCCTTCAGCGAGAAGTGCAGGCCGACGCCGAACATCAGCAGGATGACGCCGATCTCGGCAAGCTCTGCGGCCAGCCCGGCATTGGCGACGAAGCCGGGCGTGGCCGGGCCGATCGCGACCCCGGCCAAGAGATAACCCACGATCGGGGGCATCCGCAGGCGGTGGGCCAACGCGCCAAGCACGAAGGCGATGACGAGACCCGCGACGATCGTACCGATCAGGGGGGTGGGATGTACCATCGGGCTCCTTCCGCTCAGGATGTCAAAAGGACTGCGCCGAGCGCGAGGATCGCTGCCAGCACGCCCGTTACGATGCGTTGTCCCGACCTCAGCCGGTCGATGCGGTGATCGCGGCACAGGGCCTGGTACTGCGGCCGGATCTTGCGGTTCGAGGCGATCGCCGCAAGGTCCAACGCGGACGCTTCGGTCCGGAAATAGTCGATCAGCCGAAACAGCTCGGCCTCGGAGATGTCGGGGTAATCGAGGATCACACGCTCGATCGCGAAGCGCGTCGCGGCGCGATTTCGGCGCCTGCCGGGAAGGGTTGCCATAACGTCTACTCGCTTGAAATAAGAGGAATGGCCGCCGGAAATGACGCGGCCGTTACCGTTCAAGCGAAAGGTGGTGCCCTCGGGCTGATCGGCCCCAGCACCGTGCTGGCCAGCACCGGGACGATGCCCGCGAAACCGCGCAGCACGGCCGGTGCCGGCTGATCCGTGACGAGCGTGACCAACGCCGGCGCTGGCGGGACCGGAGCCAGCGGCTCGGCCCTGACGATTTCCCGGGTGGCGAAAGTCCGCACGCCGGACTTGAGCGAAACCTCTTCGGTCGAGGCGCTGAAGGCCGACCCACGGGCTCGGCCGTGCTCCGGCTCGACCGGGGCGATGGCGTGCGCGACGACGACGAACAACAGGAGCACCGAGGCGAGGCCCCAGATCCAGTTCGTCAGGTTCCGCA
>JBDSOM010000079.1:0-6046 GCA_039914785.1 Novosphingobium sp. | reverse complement strand
GGCGAACATGGCGGCTCCGCTGCAAATTGCGGGGCCGAGGTATCACGAGAATCCGTATAAGCGCTTAATCCAGCGGCGTTTCCGGGCTGCTGGCGGCACCCTTACCGAGCGCGCGCTGCATCATGGTGATATCGAGCCAGCGGCCGTGCTTGCGCCCGACCGCCGCGATGCGGCCGGCCTCGACGAAGCCGAAGCGCCGGTGCAGCGTGATCGATCCGCCCTCGCCTGAAGTGATCTGGGCGATCATCTGGCGGAACCCGCTGGCCTCGGCGGCCGCGATCAACGCGCCGAGCAATGCCGCACCAAGGCCTTGGCCGATCCGGTCATGCCGCAAGTAGATGCTATCCTCGCAGGTGAAGCGGTAGGCTTCGCGCGGGTGGAACAAGCCGGCGTAAGCGTAGCCGACCATTTCGCCGGCAGCATCGCGCGCGACCAGCCAGGGGTGCCCCGCATCGACGACTTTGGCGATGCGCAGTACGATTTCGCACGGTTCGGGCGGGACGATCTCGAACGTGGCGACGCCGTAGCGCACATGATGCGCATAGATCGCCGCGATCTCCGCCGCGTCAGCCGGCGTTGCCGGGGTGATGATGGGGCCGTCCGTCATGCTCGTGCAAATGCCGCCGCCAATCGCTTTGCGCAATGGCGGCGACGCGCTACACTGATCGGGCATGACCGGGCGCAAAACTGATTTCGCTATCGTTGGAGGAGGGCTGGCCGGTGGCCTGATCGCGCTCGCCTTGCACCGGGCGCGGCCCGATCTGTCCGTCGTGCTGATCGAGGCCGGCGACGACCTGGGCGGCAACCACCGCTGGAGCTGGTTCGCCAGCGATCTTTCGCCCGAAGGCGCGGCGTTGCTACAAGGCTTTCGCCTCAGCGAGTGGGACGACGGCTACGACGTGCGCTTCCCCGGCCATGCCCGCCGCCTGACGACGCCGTACCGCTCGCTGGCATCGGCAGATTTCGACGCCGCCTTGCGCCGCGAACTGCCCGCAGCGGCGATCCTCCGCGCGTCCGTCGCGGCGCTGGACGCGCGCGGCGTGACCCTGGCCTCGGGCGAGGAAATCGCCGCCCGCGCGGTGATCGACTGCCGCGGCCCCACGCCCTCGCCCCAGCTCAAGGGCGGCTGGCAAGTGTTCATGGGGCGCCACCTCCACACCGACCGCCCCCACGGGATCGAGCGCCCGACGATCATGGACGCCAGCGTGGCGCAACACGGCGGCTACCGCTTCGTCTATGTCCTGCCGCTCGGCGCGCAGGAGATCTTCGTCGAGGATACGTATTACCAGGACAGCCCCCGGCTCGATCGGCGCGCGCTGTCGTCGCGGATCGACGCTTATTGCACCGCGCAAGGCTGGTACGGCGAGCCGCTGACCCACGAGACCGGCGTGCTGCCGGTGATCACCGGGGGTGATTTTGCGAGCTTCCAGCGGGCGCAGCGCATTCCCGGCGTGGCCGTCGCCGGCGCGCGGGGCGGCTTCGTCCATCCCCTGACGAGCTACACCCTGCCTTTCGCGATCCAGACCGCGCTCGCCATCGCCGCCGACGCCGACTTGCCCGGCGCCCAGCTCGCCGCGATGCTCGAAGCGCGCGCCCGGATCCATTGGCGCGCTACGCGGTTCTACCGAACACTCGGCACCATGTTGTTCGCCGCTGCCGAGCCCGAACACCGTTACCGTATTTTTGAGAGGTTCTACCGCTTGCCCGAAGACCTGATCGAACGATTCTATGCGGCACGCTCGACGCCGCTGGACCGCGCCAGGGTGCTGTGTGGTCGCCCACCTGTGCCGCTGGGTCGCGCGCTGGCTGCCCTCGCCGGACGCCGTTCCGTGGCCCCCCTGGAGCAGGCGGCATGAGCCGCGCCTGCATCGTCGGCTCCGGCTTCGGCGGCCTTGCCCTCGCCATCCGCCTGCAAAGCGCGGGGGTCCAGACGACCGTCGTCGAAGCGCGCGACAAGCCCGGCGGCCGCGCCTATTTCTGGGAGCGCGACGGCTTCACCTTCGATGGCGGCCCGACCGTGATCACCGATCCGGCCTGCCTCCAGGACTTGTGGGCGCTGTCCGGCCACGACATCGCCGACGATATCGAGCTGATGCCGGTCATGCCGTTCTACCGACTGACCTGGCCCGACGGCGTCAACTTCGACTATTCCAACGACGAAACCGCCCTGGCGCGCGAGATCGCCCGCGTCGCACCAGGCGACCTGCCGGGCTACGAGGAGTTCCTGAACTACGCCGCCGGGGTCTACCGCGAAGGCTATGTCAAACTCGGCTCGGTGCCGTTCCTCGACTTCGCCAGCATGATCAAGGCCGCGCCCTCGCTTGCCCGCTACCAGGCCTGGCGCTCGGTCTATTCGATGGTCTCCAGCTACGTGAAGTCGGAGAAGCTGCGCGAGGCGCTGAGTTTCCACACGCTGCTCGTGGGCGGCAACCCGATGACCACCAGCGCAATCTACGCGCTGATCCACAAGCTGGAGAAGGACGGCGGAGTGTGGTGGGCCAAGGGCGGGACCAACCGCCTGATCGCCGCGATGGTCACGCATTTCGAGCGGCTGGGCGGCACGCTGCGGCTCGGCGATCCGGTGCTCCACGTCCACACCCTGGGCAACCGCGCCACCGAAGTCGAAACCGCCAGCGGTTGGCGCGAGCGGTTCGATGCGGTCGCCAGCAACGCCGACATCATGCACACCTACCGCGCGCTGCTCGAGACCAGTCCGCAAGGGCCGCGCGTCGCCAAGAAGCTCGCGAAGAAACGCTTCTCGCCCAGCCTGTTCGTGGTGCACTTCGGGGTCGAGGGCACCTGGCCCGGCATCCCCCACCACACGATCATGTTCGGGCCGCGCTACAAGGGTCTGCTGGAGGACATCTACGAACACGGCGTCTTGCCGCAGGACTTCTCGATCTACCTCCACCATCCGACCGTCACCGATCCGTCGGTCGCCCCGCCGGGCATGAGCACGTTCTACGCGCTGATCCCGGTCGCGCATCAGGGCAAGCTGCCGATCGACTGGGACCAGGTCGGGCCGGAGCTCGAAAAGCGCATCCTCGACGAGGTGGGCCGGCGATTCATTCCGGATATCCACGACCGGATCGTGACCAAGTTCCACTACGCCCCGAGCGATTTCGCGCACGACCTGAACGCCTATCACGGCAGCGCGTTCAGCCTCGAGCCGATCCTGACCCAAAGCGCCTGGTTCCGCGGCCACAACCGCGACGACAAGATCGGGAACTTCTACCTCGTCGGCGCCGGCACGCATCCGGGCGCGGGCATTCCCGGCGTCGTCGGCAGCGCCAAGGCGACGGCAGCACTGATGCTGGAGGACTTTGGGGTGACCGCATGAACCGCATCGCGGTCTACTGCGGCTCGGCAGCCCCGACCGACCGGCGTTGGGTCCAGCTTGCAAGCGAAGTCGGCCGCACCCTGGCCCAGCGCGGGATCGGAATCGTTTACGGTGGCGGCAAGCTGGGGCTGATGGGCGCGCTGGCCGAAGCCGCGCTGGCCCAGGGCGGCGAAGTCATCGGGGTGATCCCCGTGGCGCTGGCGGACTGCGAGCTGGCCAACCGTGCCTGCACCGAACTGCGCGTGGTCGATGGCATGCACGCGCGCAAGCTGGCTTTCACCGAATTGTCCGACGGGTTCCTGACCCTGCCTGGCGGCGTCGGCACGATGGACGAGTTGTGGGAGGCGGTAAGCTGGGCCCAGCTGGGCTATCATTCAAAGCCCGTCGGGCTGCTCAATGCGCACGGGTTTTTCGATCACCTGCTGGCGTTCAACCGGCACATGATCGCGACCGGGTTCATCCGCCCCGCCCATCAGGACATCATCCTGGCCGAGCCCGAGCTCGAGCTGCTGCTGACGCGCATGGCAGCGCACGAGCCGCATGTGCCCATCATCGCCATGAAGGCGGGGGATTTGTGAGCGGCAGATTTGTGACTGGGGATGCCCGCGCGCAACTCGTCGCCCATGCCCGCGACACCATAGCGCGCGGATCGAAGAGCTTCGCCGCCGCCAGTCGCCTGTTCGATCCGATCACCCGCGAGCGCGTGTGGCTGCTGTATGCCTGGTGCCGGGCCTGCGACGATCTCGCCGACGACCAGGAGCTTGGCGGCACGCTCGGTGATCAGGCCGGGGGTGCCGACCGGCTGGCCGCGATCCGCACCCTGACCGCCGCCACTTTGGCGGGAGAGCCGACCGGCAACCCCTCGTTCGACGCGTTGGGCGTCGTCGCGCGAGAAACCGGCATCACCGCGCGGATGGCCGAGGACGTGATCGAGGGCTTCGCGCTCGATGCTGCAGAATGGCTACCGCGCAGCGAAGCGGACTTGCTCCGCTATTGCTATCACGTCGCCGGCGCGGTCGGGGTGATGATGGCCGTGGTAATGGGCGTCGATCCCCGCGACGACGATACGCTCGACCGCGCTTGCGACCTCGGCCTGGCGTTCCAGCTCGCCAACATCGCCCGCGATCTGTGCGAGGACTATTCCGCCGGGCGCTGCTACCTGCCGGCCGAGTGGCTGGCCGAGGCCGACATCCCGCCCGGCGAGCACATGAAGCCGCCCTACCGCGCCGCCTTGGTGCCGCTGGTGGGGCGCATGACCGACATGGCGCTGGAGTACGAGGCCGCCTCGCGGATCGGGGCCGCGCGGCTGGCCTTCCGGCAGCGCTGGGCCGTGCTCTCCGCCGCCGGGATCTACGGCGCGATCGGCCGCAAGGTGGCGGCGGGCGGCGCACATGCGTGGGACCACCGCGTCACGACGTCCAAGGCCCAGAAGCTGGGGTTCGTCGCGCGAGCGCTGGGGCAGGCGGTGTTGCCTGCGCCCGCGAACATCGCGATTCCGGCGTGGTCGCGGCGCGAGATAGCCAGTTATGCTGCAGCCCGTGCTGCGCAGCATAATCCCCCTCTAAGCAGCGTTATCAACGAGATAGCTGGCTAGCGCTTGCTGCTGGGCGGCATCGAGACGCAGGCCCAGTTTGGTCCGCCGCCACAGGATGTCGTCTGCCGTTTGCGCCCACTCCTCGCGCTGCAGATAGGCGACTTCCGCCGCGCTGAGCCCGCCGCCGAAGGCCCGTCCGAGATCGGCCCAGCCTTGCGCGGTGCCGAGCCAGCGCGCCGCGCGCGTGCCGTATGCCTTGGCGATGCGGTCCGCGTCGCGTTCGGCCAGGAACGGATAGCGGAGGGCCAGGTCTTCGCGCAGTGCTGCTGCGCCATCGATCGGAAAGTCGCCGCCAGGCAGCGGCTCGGTTTTGGTCCACGCCGGCCCGGACAGTGCCGGCAGGCGGGGCGCGAGCAAGTCCACCGCCTCCTCGCCAAGGTGGCGGTAGGTGGTGATCTTGCCACCGTAGACGCTGAGCAGCGGCGCGCCGTCCGCCGCGCCCGACAAGTCGAGCCGGTAGCCGCGCGTGGCCGCCTCGGGCTTGCCGGAACCGTCGTCGATCAGCGGGCGGACCCCGGCGTAGCTCCACACGACGTCCGCCGGCGTGATCGGGCGCGCGAAATAGCGGCTCGCGCCCGCGCACAAATACGCGATCTCAGCCGGGCTCGCGTGGATTTCGGACAACGGGCCGGCGTGGTCCGCATCGGTCGTGCCGATCAGCGTGAAGTCGCGCTCGTAGGGGATGGCGAAGAAGATCCGCCTGTCGGGCAACTGGAAGAAATAGGCGCACGGGTGGTCGAACAGCTTGGGCACCACGATGTGCGAGCCCCGCACCAGCCGCATCGCATAGTCGGGCGCTTCACCGGCCAGGCGCAGCACATCGAGCACCGACGGCCCGGCGGCGTTGACGAGCGCGCGGGCGCGGAATGCACCAGCGGGCGTCTCGATCGTCCAGGCCTCATCCCCATTCGCGCCGTCTCGCCGGGCGGCCGTAACCGGCGTGCAGGTCCGCACCGCCGCGCCGTGTTCGCGCGCGTCCATCGCGTTCAGCACGACCAGCCGCGCATCGTCGACCCAGCCATCGGAATATTCGAAGCCGATGCGGAAGCCGGGCCGCAGCGGCGCGCCAGCCGGATGCGTTGCCAGCCGCACGGTATCGGTCGCCGGCAAGC
>JBDSOM010000220.1:0-7084 GCA_039914785.1 Novosphingobium sp. | reverse complement strand
AGTTATCCGAACCGTAACCGACCGATGCCTTGCCGAAGTTGAAATCGGTCGTCGCGGCCTTGGTAATCGCATTGACCGAGCCACCCGAGGCACCGCGGCCGGCGAAGCTGGAGCTTGGGCCTTTGGTGATTTCGAGCTGTTCGATGGCGAAGCTCTCGCGCGTCTGCAGGCCGGGATCGCGCAGGCCATCGACGAAGACGTCGCTCTTCACGTCCTGGCCGCGGATGACGTAGCGATCGCCGAAGGCGTTGCCGTTTTCGCCGGTCCCGACCGTCACGCCCGGCTGGGCGTCGAGGATGCGCGCCAAGTCGGTGTAGCCCGACTGTTCGATCTGCGCGCGGGTGAGCACGGTAATGGTCGCAGGGGTTTCGGCCAGCGGCCGGCTACGGCGTTCGTCGCCCGAGGTCCTGGCCTTGTAGGGCACGCCGAGCTGCGCGTTGGGGTTGGGGTCGATCGCGGTGTCTTCGACGGTAACCGTGGCGAGCGGAGCCTGGTCGGCGTCCTGTACCTGGGCCAGGGCATATCCCGGCAGCATGGCTGCGGAGAGGCCGACCAAGGCAGCGGCCTGACGGGCGCGGTCTGCGCCACGGCGCAAGCTGCGCGGAGCGATGACACCGGATTGACGATCGTTCATGATGAAACCCCTAAAATTTTCAAGCGTTGCGATTGATTCGCAAGAACATGGAGGCCTACTATTGCGAGGCGTTCTCACTAGCAAGTGCCTGGAGGGTCTTTTTTTGCCCAACGCTGCCACTGTTGCTGAATTGCATCACGCTTGACGGTTGGTGCGGCGCTCAGCCAAGGGGCCAGCGAAGGAGACCGGCATGAAGGCGACGATCTGGCACAACCCTGCTTGCGGCACTTCGCGCAAGACCCTGGCGATTCTTCAGGAAACGCCGGGGATCGAGGTGGAAGTCGTCGAGTATCTGGTTACGCCGCCGACCGCCGACAAACTTGCCCAGCTGTACCGTGACGCCGGCATCACTCCGCAACAGGGCATGCGCCTGCGTGGAACCGATGCGGAAAAACGCGGGCTGCCTGAAGCCGACGATTCCGCGGTTCTCGCCGCTATGGCCGCCGAGCCCAAGCTTATCGAGCGACCACTCGTCGAAACCGAAAAGGGTGCGCGCCTTTGCCGGCCGCAGGAGAAAGTCCGCGAAATCCTTTGATCGCGTGAACCCGGTTGCATTGGCCGAGTAAACCCGGCAAACGCGCCGAACCCTCAAGTCGCATCGCAGAGTTACTCCACCGCATGACCAGCACCGAGCTTGCTCGCGAGGGCCTGCAGCACAGGCTGAGGCGCCGCATAATGCGTTTTCTGGGGCCCTGGGGCGTCTTCTTCGAAGGCTTCCTCGAGCACCCGGTGATGGTCGGTTCGATCATCCCGTCGTCGCGCTTCACGATCCGCAAGATGCTCGCCCCGGTGAAATGGGACGAATGCAAGGTGTTCGTCGAATATGGTCCGGGTGTCGGCACCTTTTGCCGCCCGGTGCTGGAACGGCTGCCGCGTGACGGATTGCTGATCGTGATCGACACGAACCCGCTCTATATTGACTATTTGCGCGCAACGATAAGCGACAACCGCTTTATCGCGGTGCACGGCTCGGCGGCTGACGTCGAGGATATCGTGCTGGGCCACGGCCACGACTATGCCGACTACGTGCTGTCGGGGCTGCCGTTCTCGACTCTGCCCGACGGCGTGGGCCCGGCCATCGCTGAAGCGACTTATAACGTGCTGCGTCCGGGCGGGGCGTTCCTCGTCTATCAGTTCTCGCACAAGGCCCGCGACTTCATGGAGCGCCATTTCCGCCGGATCGACGAGGGCTTCGAACTGCTCAACATCCTCCCGTGCTGCCTGTTCTGGGGCTGGAAGGAAATGCCCGCCGACTTTTAGGGCCTGATCCAGGGGAGCGGGCCGGTTCCGGCTCCCCTACGTGGATCAGGCGTCAGTCGAAGGTCGTCCGCAAGTCGGCCTCGGAAGGGCCGGCAAGCTGGCGGTGGATCGCGGCCAGCGACGTGGACAGGTAGAGCGTGAACACAGCGCCGAGCGCCGCGGCGACGACCGCCACGACAATTTTTGCGCCTTCCGCGCCCAGCACCAGCGCCACTGCGATCCCGAACACGGCAGAAACCATGCTGAGGATCACCACGTAAGCCAGCACCATCAGCATCATGAACAGCAGGATTCGGCCGACATTGCCGCGGGTCAGGGCCCAGCTGCGGGGCAACGACGCGGCGGGATTGCGCAAGCCTTCGACCGCCATGACCGGCATGACGAGGATCAGGCGCACGAAGACATAGCTCAGGACGACGACCACGGCGGCCATCGCGACGCCGGCGACGGCTTGTTGGCCGGTCACTGCCGCCACGGCGAGGATCAGCCCCGCCACCACGCTGCCCAGCAGCGACAGCCCGAACATCGACAGCAGGAACACCGCCGCATCGACCGCGCCCTTGGCGATCGCGTCGCCGACCGTGGGCCGGTGTTGCCCCGCGAACAGGCGCAAGATCGCCATCGTGCCAACGATCTGGGAAACTGTCATCGCCAGGGTGAAGGGGAGGGATTCGCGGTAGAATTTCTCGAAGAACGCCACCGCCTGCTGGGGCGTCATTGCTCCTGGCGCGGCGGGCGGCTGGGGATAGAGCAAGGCAAAGGCCAGGCTCGGCAGGAAAAAGAAGACCCCGGCTATCGCCAGCAGTGCCTCCCGATTGCCTTTGATTGCCGCATGGGCGTTCTGCCAGGCGAGGTTCGTGTCCAGTTTCGGGTTCGATCTCATCGGCGCTTGATAACCGCAGCGATAGCCGGCACGCAACGCGCGATGACGAACGGCAACCCGATAGGCGTCGAAACGGCTGCTGAAATCGAACTGCGCCAGGATTCCGCGCCGGTGCCCTACCGTGCCGCGCTGGACGAGATGGCCGCGCGCAACGCCGCGATCGGCGCCGGCGAGGCGCGCGAGCTGATCTGGCTGCTCGAGCATCCGCCCGTCTATACCGCGGGAACGAGCGCCGCCCGGGCCGAATTGCTCGATCCGCGCTTCGAGGTGGTCGAGGCGGGGCGAGGTGGGCGCTATACCTATCACGGGCCGGGGCAGCGGATCGGTTACGTCCTGCTCGACCTCAGAAAGCGTCACCGCGACGCGCGCGCCTTCGTCCACGGCCTGGAAGGCTGGGTGATCGCCACGCTGGGTGATTTCGGGGTCGAATCCTGGCGCAATGAAGGCCGGATCGGGATCTGGACGCGTGATATCGACGGGCGCGAGGCGAAAGTCGGCGCGATCGGCGTGCGCATCCGCCGCTGGGTGACGATGCACGGCTTTTCGGTAAACCTGTCGCCCGACTTGTCACATTTCGCGGGGATCGTCCCTTGCGGGATCCAGGAGTTCGGGGTCACCAGCCTCCAGCGATTGGGGATTGCGGTTGATCAGGCCGCGTGGGATCGGGCATTGCTGAGCCGGGCCGGCGACTTCCTCGCCGCGCTCGATCGTCCTTGCCACGAGGTAACTGCCTGATGTCGCCGACTTTGCGCCCTTTCCTGATCCTGGCCCTGCCGCTCGCGCTGACTGCTTGTGGCGGGGCGGAAAAGAAGGCCAAGGATCAGCGCACCGCAGCCGGCGAAATCCTGCCCGGGTCGATCAGCGATGCGATGCTGCCGTACGATACCGTCCGCTCGCAACCGCCTATGGCGCCCGAGGAAGTGCGCAAGAGCAGCCCCAAGAGCGGCACCGTGGCTGAGCCGGATGCCGGGGCGAGCGATGCTGCCGACGCGGCGCAGGATAGCTCGCCGGCACTCGCGGAAACGCCCGCTGTGCCGGCACCCGACTGACCTTCCACTAACTCCGTGCACTGACGGGCGCGCTGGGCAAGCTTTAGGGTCGTGATCCCAAGTCGCCCTGACCGATCGTTCCGCTGGCCATCTCCAGCATCTTGTCGAGGCTCTTCTTCGCCGCGAGGCGCAGCCCTTCCTCGATCTCGATCCGGGGCTGAAGATCGCGCAGCGCGACGTACAGCTTTTCGAGCGTGTTGAGCGCCATGTACGGACAGATGTTGCAGTTGCAGTTGCCGTCCGCGCCGGGGGCGCCGATGAATTGCTTCTCGGGCATGGCGAGCTGCATCTGGTGGATGATGTGCGGTTCGGTCGCCACGATCAGGGTCTGTCCCGGCATCGTCTTGGCGAACTGGAGGATGCCGCTGGTCGAGCCGACGTAGTCTGCGTGATCGACGATCGTCGGCGGACATTCGGGGTGCGCCGCGATCGGGGCGCCGGGATGCAGCGCCTTGAGCTTGAGCAGCTCGGTCTCCGAGAAGGCCTCGTGGACGATGCAGACGCCCGGCCAGAGCAGCATGTCGCGGCCGAACTTGCGGTTGAGGTAACCGCCGAGGTGGCGGTCCGGGCCGAAGATGATCTTTTGGCTGGCTGGGATCTGCTGGAGGATCGTCTCGGCGCTCGACGAGGTGACGATGACGTCGGACAGCGCCTTAACCTCGGTCGAGCAGTTGATGTAGGTCAGCGCGATGTGGTCGGGATGCGCCTCGCGGAAGGCTTTGAACTTCTCCGGTGGACACGAATCCTCGAGGCTGCAGCCGGCGTCGAGATCGGGCAGCACGACAATCTTGTCGGGACTCAGGATCTTGGCGGTGTCGGCCATGAACTTGACCCCGCAGAATGCGATTACCTCGGCGTCGGTCGCGGCAGCCTTGCGGCTGAGCTCGAGGCTGTCCCCGACGAAGTCCGCCAGGTCCTGGAGTTCGGGCTTTTGGTAATAGTGCGCCAGGATCACCGCGTTGCGTTCCTTGCGCAGCCGATCGATCTCGGCGCGCAAGTCGAGCCCGGCAAGGGCACCGGATTTGGTGAAGCTCAGGTCGGTCATGTCGCGGCAGGTTCCTGGTCTGTTGTAGGGTCTTTGTGGCGTCTTGCGAGCGCATATGGGGTCGCCGACCCCTAACCCAAAGGTGGAAAAAGCACCAATTCTCAGTTGGCGGCGATCCTTGCGGCGGCGTTGACGAAGAATGGCGTCATCGCGGCCAGCGCCACCGCGACATGGGCGAGCACGACCACCAGCGCCGAGGCCAGAGTTGCTGGGTGGACCGCGATGAAGCGCTGGCGGTCGTGCCGCGCGACGATTCCCAGCGCGCCGAGCTGGATCACCATGATGACCCATTCGCCCCAGCCCCCCATGAAGGGCATCGGCAAGATGCGTCCGAACGCGGGCTCCATGAGCAGGACCAGCGCCCCGATCATCAGACGGCGGTGCCATTCCGCGCGATGGCGGTTGGCGACCGCGGCGACGATCATGGCGCCGAAGAACAGCACGCCAACCTGGGTCAGCGCCAGGAAGAATGCGTCGGTGAAGAACGGCGGTACCCGGTGCAGCGCGATGGCCCGCAGCCCGGTGAAGCTGCCGAGGACGACGAGCGCAGCCGCCAGTGCCACGCCCAGCACGCCAAGCTGGCGGTGCAACATGAGGTTGCCGCGCTGGACCAGGCTCGCCTGGCAGATCAGCAGGCCGAGCCAGGCGAGCATCACCACGCCATGCAAGTGAACCCACAACGGTGCGGTCCCATAATTTACGAAGCCGCGGGCCGCGAATTGCAGGAAACCGAGCACGATGATCGCCGAGATGCCGACGATCATCCGCAGAAAAAAGGGTCGGTCGCGCGTCGTGCCGCCCGCCAAAGTTGCCATGTTCGTCCCCCAGTTTCGTGGAGGCTATAGCATCCTGGCCAATCTGCAAAAGACCGGATCGATCAGGCGGCCAGCCGCCACCGTTCGCCGTCCGACGAGACCAGCGCGCGCTTCTCGAGATCGAGCAGATGCGCCAGCACCGAGCGACCCGCGGCGGGCCACAGCATCCGATCGACCGCTTGGTACATCCGGGGGACCATGTCCTCGACGGCGAAAGCGCCTTCCTCGAGCAGGCGGACGATCTGCCGCTCGCGCTGGCGGCGGTGCCCCATCATGCCGCGCACCAGCTGCTGAGGCTTGTCCACCTGCGCGCCGTGGGCGGGGTAGAAGACGCGGTCGGTGCGCGCGTACAGCTTTTGCAGGCTCGCCATATACGCAGCCATGTCACCGTCGGGCGGGGCTATTACGCTCGTCGACCAACCCATCACGTGGTCGCCGGTGAACAGCGCGCCGCTTTCCTCCAGCGCAAAGCAGAGGTGGTTGGAGGTGTGGCCCGGGGTCGCCAGCGCGGTCAGGGTCCAGTCCGGCCCTGCCAGGCTTTCCCCGTCGGCGAGCACCCGGTCGGGCGCGTAAGTCTGGTCGAACGGGGCGTCCGAGCGGGGGCCGCTGTCCGAGATCACCAGCGGCGCGCAGCCGATCACCGGGGCGCCCGTGAGTGCGCGGAGGGGGGCCGCGGCCGGGGAATGGTCGCGGTGCGTATGGGTGCAAAGGATGGCGATGAGCTTGGCCGGGCCGATCGCTTCGATCAGTGCGCGAATATGTTCGGGCTCGTCCGGGCCGGGATCGATGACCGCGACCTCGCCCGCCGCGCCGACCACGTAGCTTTCGGTTCCGGTGAAGGTGAACGCCGATGGGTTCGGCGCGAGGACGCGGCGGACCAGAGGCTCGAGCTGTTCGGCCTGTCCGGTCGGCCAGGGTTTGGCGGGGAAATCCATACCCTCGCATATGGTGGCCGAGCGCCTTCGTGTCGAGTACTCCCCTGCGGCTTGCAGGAGGGGCTGGCGGTGGGCATGAATTAGCCCATGCACCACGTCTCGCTCAGGCCCACCAGTAGCCCATCCCGTCAAGGGGAGGGAAACTGATGCCAGACGAACCGCAGATCCTGGTGCTCGACGCGGGTACGACTTCGACCCGCGCGATCGTGTTCGCCCCGGACGGACGCGTCGTCGCGACCGTCCAGCGCGAACTCGTCCAGTTCTATCCCGAGCCAGGGTGGGTCGAGCACGACGCGCAGGAGATCTGGGGCAGCACGCTCGCTTGCGCCCGCGACGCGGTCGACCGGGCAGGCGGCCCGCGGCGAATTGCCGGCGTCGGGATCACCAACCAGCGCGAGACCGTGGTCGCGTGGGACACTTCGAGCGGGGCACCGCTGCACCGCGCCATCGTCTGGCAGGATCG
>JBDSOM010000107.1:0-7943 GCA_039914785.1 Novosphingobium sp. | reverse complement strand
GGCCGCGCCGGCGGCGATCACCATCGCTTCGCGGCGGCTGGCGAGCAGTGCACCGTCGGTCATTGCGGCGCGCCCAGCGCTTTGAGTTGGGCATCGATCGGGGGCAGCGCCGCCACGGGCACCGCGCCGAACTGGACCAGCGTCTGCAGCGAGAAGCTGCCGAGATGAACCGCCAGCGGCCCGCCGACGCGCGCGTCCATGCCGGGGATTTCCTTGTTCACGATCGCCCACGCGGCCGGGTTCGCCTTGAGATCGGCGATCGCGGTGTCCTTGGCGCTCATCGGCCGGGGCACGAAGCGCGGCGCTTCATAGCGGGTCATGGGCGGGTAAACGAGGGCGTCCATCGCGAAGGTCCTTGGCTTGGTGGTTCTCGCGCTTCTAGTGATTGTCTCGCTTTAGTGGTTATCTCTGGGCAGGCCGCGGGTCTGGGCGATGCGCTGGAATTCCTCCGCGCCTTCGAGGATCGCGCCGGTTTCGAGCTGGCCGACCACGGCGCGCTGGATGGTCTGCCACGGGGTTTGCGAGGCCGGATAGGCATAGCCGCCCGCCTCCCGCAACGCCGCGCGGCGCTCGGCCAGCTCGGCGTCCGCGATCAACACGTCGACGGTTCCGCGTGATAGGTCGATCCGCACGCGGTCGCCGGTCTTGAGCAGCGCGAGGCCGCCGTCGGCCGCCGCTTCGGGCGAGGCGTTGAGGATCGACGGGCTGCCCGAAGTCCCCGATTGGCGGCCGTCGCCCAGGCACGGCAGCCCGGAAATGCCCTCGCGCAGCAGATAAGCCGGCGCGCGCATGTTCACGACTTCGGCCGCGCCGGGATAGCCGATCGGCCCCGCGCCGCGCATCACCAGCAGCGTGCTGCTGTCGATGCCGAGCGCCGGATCGTCGATCCGCGCGTGGTAGTCCTCGGGCCCGTCGAACACCACGACCGGGCCCTCGAACGCCTCGGGATCGGCGGGATTGCTCAGGTAGCGGGCGCGGAATTCGGGCGAGATCACGCTCGACTTCATCACCGCGCTGTCGAACAGGTTGCCCGACAACACGAGGAAGCCCGCGTCCTTGAGGATCGGCTGGTCGAACGGGCGGATGACCTTCTCGTCCTCGATCGCCACGTCGCGGCAGTTGTCGCCGATGCTGCGGCCGTTGGCGGTCAGCGCGCCTTCGTGGATCAGGCCCTGGCCCATCAGCTGGGCGACCACCGCCGGCACGCCGCCGGCATGGTAGTAATCCTCGCCGAGGTATTCGCCGGCGGGCTGGAGATTGACGAGCAGCGGCACCTTGTGGCCGTGCTCCTGCCAATCGCGGATATCGAGCTCGACCCCCATGTGGCGGGCGATCGCGGCGAGGTGGATCGGCGCGTTGGTCGATCCGCCGATCGCCGAGTTGACGACGATCGCGTTGAGGAAGGCGTCGCGGGTCATGATGTCGGACGGCTTCAGGTCGTCCCTGACCATGTCGACGATCCGCAGCCCGGTGCGATAGGCGTTCTCCTGGCGGTCGCGGTACGGCGCGGGGATCGCGGCAGACCCCGGCAGCGACATGCCGAGCGCCTCGGCCAGGCTGTTCATCGTCGTTGCGGTGCCCATCGTGTTGCAATAGCCGGTCGACGGCGCGGACGAGGCGACGAGGCGGATGAAGCCTTCGTCGTCGATCTCGCCCCGGCTCAGCATCTCGCGCGCTTTCCACACGATCGTGCCCGAACCCGTGCGCTCGCCCTTGTGCCAGCCGTTGAGCATCGGCCCGACCGACAGCGCGATCGCCGGCAGGTTGACCGTCGCGGCCGCCATCAGCGCGGCGGGCGTGGTCTTGTCGCAGCCGATGGTCAGCACCACCCCGTCGAGCGGATAGCCGTAGAGCACTTCGACGAGCCCGAGGTAGGCGAGGTTGCGATCGAGCCCGGCGGTCGGCCGCTTGCCGGTTTCCTGGATCGGGTGGACCGGGAATTCGATGGCGATGCCGCCCGCCTCGCGGATGCCCTCGCGGACGCGCTCGGCCAGCACCAGGTGATGGCGGTTGCAGGGGGACAGGTCGCTGCCGGTCTGGGCGATGCCGATGATCGGCCGGCCCGAACGCAGTTCCTCCAGGCTCAGCCCGAAGTTCAGATAGCGTTCCAGATAAAGTGCCGTCATGTCGATGTTCGCAGGATTGTCGAACCAGGCGGCGGAACGGAACGGGCGGATCGGGGGCGTGGATGACGGCATGCGGGAATCGATATACTCATACAAAACGAATATCAACCGGGCAGGGGTGAATTGAACCGCCCGGTGGGATCAAGGGACTTCCGCTCCGCCGCGACCCGGATTAGGACTGGCAATCCGTTTTCGGAATGGAGAGCCTGATGTTCGCAGCACCGCCCCGCATCGTCGCCGATGTTTTCGCCAGGATCCCCGGCGAGCTGGGGATCACCGGGCGCCACTCGCACTGGGCGACGATCCAGTTCGGCGGCGCGGAGACGCCGACCTTCCTGGAGGGCCCCTCGTTCGATCGCGCCGGCAACTTGTGGGTCGTCGATATCCCGTGGGGCCGGCTGCTAAAGATCACCCCGGCGGGCGAAGTTTCGGTCGGCGCGGAATACGACGGCGAGCCCAACGGCCTGAAGTTCCATCAGGACGGCCGCGGTTTCATCTGCGATCACAAGCACGGGATCATGGTGTTCGATCCGCGCAACGGTGTGGTCGAGCCGTTCCTGGTCCGCACCTCGCTCGAGCGGTTCAAGGGCACCAACGACCTCGTCTTCGCGCGCAATGGCGACATGTATTTCACCGACCAGGGGCAGACCAGCCTGGCCGATCCGACCGGCCGGCTCTACCGCCTGCGCGCGGGCAGCGGCCGGCTGGAATGCCTGCTCGACAATATCCCCAGCCCCAACGGGCTCGTGCTCAACCAGGCGGAGACCGTGCTGTTCCTCGCCGTCACCCGCGCCAACGCGATCTGGAAGGTCGCGCTGCTGGATAACGGCGACATCGCCAAAGTCGGCACGTACATCCAGCTGAGCGGCGGCAACGGCCCCGACGGCCTGGCGATCGACGAGGACGACAACCTGGCGGTCTGCCACGTCGGCTTCGGCGCGGTCTGGCTGTTCAGCGCGCGCGGCGAACCAATGCTGCGGATCGACGCGCCAGCCATAAGTGGAGTCGTGGGCCTGATGACCACCAACTGCGCGTACGGCGGGCCGGACAACAAGACGCTCTACATCACCGAGTCCAAGACTGGCACCGTGCTCTGCGCGCCCATGCCGGTGGCCGGCCGAGCGATGTTTTCGCACCAGGATTGAGCGATCCGGCCACCGTCACCGGCTCAGCCGAGCGGGTTGCGGGAATTGCGGAAACGTCCGCTTCCCTTCCTCCCCTCCGGACGTCGTCTCGGGTCAAGCCCGAGCGACGGGTGTGGGGTGGGGTTGAGGTCCGTCGTATGCGCCATTCAGGAACGGCGGCTTTTGGGTTGCCGACTTGATGGGCCGAATGACTGGAAGGAAGGTGGTTAGCTGCCGTTAGCCGCCAACCGGCTCAACCTCTGCGTGCATCAATCCCGCCCGTCGCAAGATCGACAGCGCCCGCTCGGAAGCGACCAGCCTCAAATCGCTCGCCATGCCGAAATCGTCGGCTTGCGGCTCACCTTGGACAATCATCCACCAAAAGTGCGGTAACGCCTTTTCGCCATACAGGTCGGTAAACAGACCGGATCGCGTTACCTCTACATCGGAGAAACTAATGCCAGTTAACGCAGCGCTTTCAATCAATCGCCGAGCGTCGTTGGTCACGATGAAGCAGGAAATCGTTTCGAGCAGTGCGTCGCCGAGCCATCCGTCGAACTCGTAATTTAGGCGGGTTACAACTAGCTTGCCGTCATCGCGGTGCAATTCGGAGTTGGGGCCGATCCCGCCCGCGACCTCCGGTTCAACAAAAAAGAACATTCTCACCTCCGCGACGTAATCTAACGAACTCGCCAATGTCCGCTTTTGGGTCGGTTCCGGTAATTCCGCTTTGGCGCCATCGGGGTGGCTAGCAGTCGTTGGCCAATGCTCCACGGATCGCACTCAGCGCAGCGAAAACCCATAAGATGCCCCAGCTCACTATGGCCCCGATCATAAACCAGAGCCGCCAGTCGCCGTTTCCGATGAACTGGACTGCCAGACCAAATCCCATGCAAGCCAATCCGGCAGCGGCAAACCTTAGCACTCCGGGCCTCTGTAGATATAGCCGCCTCTCAATCTCGGCCCAATCCGCCGGGTAACTAGCGTGAGGAGTTAGGGGCGCTAATATTCGGAGGCCCAAGCTGCCGTCCAGCACCAACAACGTTCCAGTCAATGCTAGGGGAAGCCTAACCGCTTCCGACGAGGTGGCTAGAAACGCGAACACCACCACCAATGGCCCGCCAAGCAAGGTGAACCAAGGAAGCCGGTAGCTTATCATTCGTCAATCATACGGACCTGAGCAACGTCCGCAACCGGGTCGAGTCCGGACAGTCCGCTTCCGATTGCCCCGCGCTGTACCTCCAAAATCAACGAACGCGTTTGAGTAACAAAATTACTCAAACGCGCAATAAATAGCAATTCCTTCGGAACCCTATCGGCGTTACCCTCGTTGCGGAGAAGAGGAGCCGCTATGGGCGACCACGCCGCAGACGAGACGCCAGCCGACCAGCTTCGGGCCGGTCAGTTTCACGCCGACCAGATCGACGCTGCGGAGCATGGGCTGCATATCCCGGAGCCCGACGCGCGGCCGGGGCAGTTGCCGGATTTCTCGCATATCGTGGTGCCGCCGGCCGGGATCGTGTCGCGGCCGCCGGTGGATGTGGCGGCGCATGACATTCGCGAGCATGCCTGGTCGCTGATCCGCGTCCTGGGCGACGATGGCATCGCGGTCGGCGAGTGGAACCCGAACCTGTCGCCCGAAACCTTGCGCAAGGGCTTGCGCGCGATGATGCTGACGCGCGCTTACGACAGCCGGATGATGCGCGCGCAGCGGCAGGGCAAGACCAGCTTCTACATGAAGTCCACCGGCGAGGAGGCGGTCGCGGTCGCCGCGGCGATGGCGCTGGAGCCCGACGACATGTGTTTTCCCACGTACCGCCAGCAGGGCATCCTGGTGGCGCGCGACTGGCCGCTCGTCGAGATGATGAACCAGGTCTATTCGAACCGGGGCGACCGCCTGAAGGGCCGCCAGATGCCGGTGATGTATTCGTTCCGCGACGCCGGGTTCTTCTCGATCTCGGGCAACCTGGCGACCCAGTTCGCGCAAGCGGTGGGCTGGGCGATGGCCGCCGCGACCGACGAGGACAGCCGCATCGCCGCGGCGTGGATCGGCGACGGTTCGACCGCCGAGGGCGACTTCCACTACGCGCTGACGTTCGCCAGCGTCTATCAGGCACCGGTCGTGCTCAACGTGGTCAACAACCAGTGGGCGATCTCGTCGTATTCGGGGATCGCCGGGGCCGAACAGGCGACGTTCGCGGCGCGCGGGCTGGGCTTCGGCATCCCGTCGCTGCGGGTCGACGGCAACGATTTCCTCGCCGTCCATGCGGTCACCGCCTGGGCGGCGGAGCGCGCGCGGCGCGATCTGGGCCCGACGCTGATCGAGCTGTATACCTACCGGGTCGAGGGCCATTCGACCTCCGACGATCCCGCCCGCTATCGCCCCGCCGCCGAGCCGGGCGAGTGGCCGTTCGGCGATCCGATCCGCCGGCTGAAGGACCACCTGATCGGCCTGCAGGCGTGGTCGCAGGATCGGCACGAGGCGCTCGACGCCGAAGTGACCGAGCAGGTGCGCGCGGCGGGCAAGGCGGCTGAGGCGTTCGGGACGTTGCGCGATGGCGGCATTCCGGCGGGCACGATGTTCGAGGACGTCTATCGCGAAATGCCCGATCACCTGGCGCGACAACGCGATCAGGCCGGCCTTGGGCAGGAGCGCTGACGATGGCGGCGATGAGCATGATCGAGGCGATCAACGCCGCGATGGGCGTGATGCTGGAGCGCGACGCCGGGGTGATGATCTTCGGCGAGGACGTCGGCTATTTCGGCGGGGTGTTCCGCGCCACCGAAGGCCTGCAGAAGAAGCACGGCCGGGCGCGCGTGTTCGACACGCCGATCGCCGAAGGCGGGATCATCGCGGTCGCGATCGGGATGGGCGCGTACGGCAAGCGGCCGGTGGTCGAGATCCAGTTCGCCGACTACATTTATCCCGCCGCCGACCAGATCATCTCGGAAGCCGCGCGGCTGCGCTATCGCACCGCTGGCGAATGGTGGGCCCCGCTGACGATCCGCAGCCCTTACGGCGGCGGGATCTTTGGCGGGCAGACCCACAGCCAGAGCCCGGAAGGCATCTTTACCCACGTCGCCGGGCTGAAGACGGTGATCCCGTCCAATCCCCATGACGCCAAGGGCCTGCTGATCGCGGCGATCGAGGACGACGATCCGGTGCTCTTCTTCGAGCCCAAGCGGCTGTATAACGGCCCGTTCGACGGCCATCACGATCGCCCGGTGACGAGCTGGGCCGGTCATGTCGACGCCGAGGTGCCGGACGGGCACTATACCGTCCCGTTGGGGAAGGCGCGGGTGGTGCGGGCGGGCGGCGACGTCACCGTGCTGGCCTATGGCACGATGGTCCACGTGGCGCTGTGCGCGGCGGCGGAGACGGGGGTCGATGCCGAAGTGATCGACTTGCGCACGCTCGCCCCGCTCGATCTCGATGCCATCGTCTCCTCGGTGAACAAGACCGGCCGCTGTGTTGTGGTCCACGAAGCGACGCGGACGTGCGGGTTCGGGGCCGAGTTGGCGGCACTGGTGCAGGAGCACTGCTTTTTTGCCCTGGAAGCGCCGGTCGAGCGGGTGACCGGGTGGGACACGCCGTATCCCCACGCCTTCGAATGGGAGTATTTTCCTGGCCCCGCCCGCGTCGGCGCGGCCCTTTTACGCACGGTGGCGACCTCATGAGCACATTCACCTTCAAGCTCCCCGACATCGGCGAGGGCATCGCCGAGGCCGAGATCGTCGCCTGGCACGTCAAGATCGGCGACCGCATCGGCGAGGACCAGCCGCTCGCCGACATGATGACCGACAAGGCCACCGTCGAGATCGAGAGCCCGGTCGCCGGCGTGGTGATGGCGCTCGCGGGGGAGGTGGGCGACCGGGTGCCGATAGGGGGCGTGCTGGTTGAGCTGGAGACCGGCGCGGTCGCCGCAGACGGACCGCTGGTTGACGCGCCGATTGCGGCCAGTTTGGCTCCGGAACCGCCGCCGGAGCCCGCCAAGCCGCAGAAAACCGCGGTTCCCGAGGGGAGCCGCCGGGTTCTGGCGTCGCCGGCCGTGCGGGCGCGGGCGCGGGATCTCGGCATCGATCTGGCCCAGATCAAGAGCGACGGCGAGCATGTCCGCCACGCCGACATCGACGCGTTCCTGCGGTATGGCGGGGCGCAAGGCTACCAAGTGCCCCATGCCTCGCACGCCTGGGCCGACGAGACGGTCAACGTGATCGGCCTGCGCCGCAAAATCGCCGAAAACATGGCCGCGGCCAAGCGCCACATCCCCCACTTCACTTACGTCGACGAGCTCGACGTGACCAAGCTCGAGGACGCCCGCGCCGACCTCAACGCCAATCGCGGCGCGCGGCCCAAGCTGACCGTGCTGCCGCTGCTCATCGTCGCGATCTGCCGCGCGCTGCCGCGATTTCCGATGCTCAATGCGCGCTACGACGACGAGGCGGATGTCGTGACCCGCAGCGGGCGGGTGCATCTGGGTATCGCGACCCAGACCGATACCGGGCTGATGGTCCCGGTGGTGCGCGACGCGCAGGACCAGAACGTCTGGCAACTCGCGGCCGAGATCGCGCGGCTGGCCGAGGCGGCGCGGACCGGCACGGCGACGTCGGCGGAGCTCGGCGGTTCGACGCTGACGCTGACCTCGATGGGGCCACTGGGCGGCATCGCCACGACACCGATCATCAATCGCCC
>JBDSOM010000165.1:0-2116 GCA_039914785.1 Novosphingobium sp. | reverse complement strand
GACATGGCCAAGGGCATCTACCAGAGCTGCGACGTCTATTTCTATCACTTCGCCCAGCAGATCGGCATGGACAAGATCGCGGCGATGGCGAAGCGGCTGGGCCTCGGCCAGGAATTCCCGCTACCGGTCTCGGGCCAATCCTATGGCACCGTGCCCGATCCCGCCTGGAAGCTGCGCAAGTATGGCAAGGAATGGGCGCTTTACGACACCGTCAACGCCACCATCGGCCAGGGCTATATGCTGGTTAACCCGCTGCAGCAGGCGGTCATGGCCTCTCGCATCGCCAGCGGTCGGGACGTCATGCCGCGATTGATGTTCGATCCCAAGCCTCCGCAGTTCAAGCCGCTCGGGATCAGCCAGGAACATCTCGACTTCGTCCACTCGGCGATGAGCGAAGTGGTCAACGGCCGCGGGACCGCCGGCAAGGCTCGGCTACCGATCCCCGGCGTGCTGCTCGCCGGCAAGACCGGGACAGCGCAAGTCGTCGGGCTCAACGTCGGCAGCGGCAAGGGCGGGATCTGGAAGCACCGCGACCACGGCCACTTCATCTGCTTCGCGCCGTTCGACAAGCCGCGCTACGCTTGCGCGGTCGTCGTCCAGCACGGCGGCGGCTCCGGCGCGGCCTATCCGATCGCACGCGACGTCATGACCTTCCTGTTCGATCCGGTGAAGGCGATGGAAGTGCTGGGCCCGATGGAGGCCAGTTGGGGTGGGACCCCGCAACAGCGCATGGCGGCCCGCTACAATGCCTATGAGGCGAAGTACGGCGCCAGCGCGCCCAAAGTCGAAGATAGCGACGATGCCGTCGTCACGCGCGAGGAAGCACGCCAGGATCGCGCCGCCGCCGCACCGCAGCCGATCCAGAACGAAGCCGCCACTCCCCCGCCCGAACCGGTCGCAGATAGCGGCGCGGCGGGCGCGCCCGTCGCGATCAATCCGGCCGCACCGGTGGTCAAGCCAACGAGACCGCCGACATGAGCCGCTCGATCGTCCCCGAAACCGTCGCGCGCCAGCCCTGGCGCGTGATCGTTCCGCTGACGCTGCTCGTCTTGTTCGGGGCAACCGTGCTGTATTCGGCCGCAAGCGGTAACCTGCGGCCATGGGCGGCCACACACCTCCTGCGCTACCTGGTGTTCCTCGGCATGGCCGTGGCGATCTCCAGGTTTCGCCGCGATACTTTCAAGCAGTTCGCGTATCCGATCTACATCGTCATCCTGGTTCTCTTGGTCCTCGTCGAGGCGATCGGCGGCATGGGCGGAGGGAGCCAGCGCTGGCTCAACCTCGGCTTCATGACGTTGCAGCCGTCCGAGCTCATGAAACCCGCGATCGTGCTGGTCCTCGCGCGGTTTTACGACAGCCTGCCGCCATCGATGACGAGCAGTTGGCGCGCCCTCGTCCCGTCGCTGACCCTGCTCGCCCTGCCGGCGGGCCTGGTCATGCTGCAGCCCGATCTGGGCACGGCGCTGGCAATCACGTTCGGCGCGGTTGTGGTCATCTTCCTTGCCGGGGTGCCGCTGCGCTGGTTCATCGGTGCGGGCGTCGCCGCCGCGATCGCCGCGCCGATTGCATTCTTCACGCTCCTCCACGACTATCAGCGTAACCGGGTGCTGGTGTTCATGGACCCGGAGAGCGACCCGCTCGGCACCGGTTATCATATCACCCAGTCGAAGATCGCGATCGGGTCGGGCGGTTTCTTCGGCAAGGGCTTCGGCCAGGGCAGCCAAAGCCACCTCGATTATCTGCCGGAATCGCACACCGACTTCGTCTTTGCCACGATGGCCGAGGAATGGGGGATGCTGGGCGGGCTGTTCGTGCTGTTCGTCTTCGCCCTGATCCTGCGTTGGGGACTGATGGTCTCGCGCCGCGCGCCCGATCGATTCGGGCAGCTGCTGGCGGCGGGGATGACGCTGACGATTTTCTTCTACGTCGCCATCAACCTGATGATGGTCATGGGCCTCGCGCCGGTGGTCGGCGTGCCGCTGCCTTTGGTCAGTTTCGGCGGCTCGGCGGTGATGACCGTGATGCTGTGCCTCGGGCTGTTGATGGCGCTTGAGCGCCAGCAGCGCAGCGGCTCAAGCCTCGAGTGACCCGGGCAGCGGTTGCGCGCCAATCGCCC
>JBDSOM010000029.1:0-3115 GCA_039914785.1 Novosphingobium sp. | reverse complement strand
GCCCCGCGCGCATTCGAGAGCCAACCCTTCGAGCGAACGCCGCGCCGCCTGAAGCTCAGCGATCCGCTCGTCGAGCGCGGCGATGCGGATCTGGGCCATCGTGCGTGCCCGCGGTCGATCCTGCCTGCGATCGAGTTCGAGCAGTTCGGCGATCTCATCCAGGGTAAACCCCGCGCGCTGGGCGGAGCGGATGAAGCGCAGGCGGCGGCTTTCCGCCTCGCCATAGTGTCGCCGTCCGGCGGCCCCGCCCATCGCGGCGGGCTTGGGATCGAAGATCAACCCCTTGCGCTGGTAAAAACGCACCGTCTCCACCCCTACGTCCGCGCCGCGCGCCAATTCAGAAATCGTCATTGCCATCACCGCGAACTCCGCTTGACTCCGTACTACGGTACGGAAGCTATAAGCTGATTCGTGATGAACGACAAACCCTCTAAACCCACCGCCAAACTCTACCGCATGGTCATGCCGGAGCACACCTGCCCCTTTGGCCTGAAGGCTGCGCACTTGCTTCGACGCAAGGGCTACGTCGTCGACGATCGCTGGCTAGTGACCCGCGCCGAGATAGACGCTTTCAAGGCCGAGCATGACGTCAAGACGACGCCGCAAGTGTTCATCGGTGGCAAGCGTATCGGTGGCTTCGACGACTTGCGCCGGCACTTCGGCATGACGGTGCGCAATCCGGATGCGGTCAGCTATACGCCCGTCATCGCTGTATTCGCCGCCGCCGCGGCATTGGCGCTCGCCACCAGCACCGCCGCGTTCAGCACGCCGCTGACGATGCGGGCCGGGGAATGGTTCGTCAGCTTCGCGATGGTCATCCTGGCGATGCTCAAGCTGCAGGACGTCGAGCGCTTCGCCTCGATGTTTCTGGGCTATGATCTGCTGGCCCGGCGCTGGGTTCCTTACGCCACGCTCTATCCGTTCGCGGAATTCACCGCCGGTACGTTGATGGCGGCACATGCATTCGATTGGCTCTCGATCCCGCTGGCGCTGTTCATCGGCACGATCGGCAGCATTTCGGTGTTCCACGCCGTTTATATCCAGAAGCGCGACCTCAAATGCGCCTGCGTCGGCGGATCGAGCCGGGTGCCGCTGGGATTTGTTTCACTTACCGAGAATGTGGCCATGGTGCTGATGGCGCTGTGGATGCTGGCTGGGCACCTCTGACCTGGAAATGAGAACCATGAGATTGTTGTTGAGCGGAATCGCGCTGATCGCCACGCCCGCCTTGGCCCAGGAGCATGATCATTCGGACATGGACCATACCCAAATGGACCATGCGCAAATGGAGGCTTTACAGCTCCCTCCCACCTCGGCCCCCGCCCCAGCCCGCACGCCGCAAGCCGACCACCAGCATATGGCGCACATGCAAGCCACCCCGGCGGGCCCTGCGCCTGCGGCAGACGGCTCGGGCACCTCGCGCCTGCCGGGTGCCGACGGTCCGATGCGGGGGCTTCATGTCATGACCGGCGACTGGATGTTGATGGCGCACGCCACAACCTCCCTCCAGTACACCAATGTCTCCGGTCCTCGGGGCGACGATAAGTTCTATGCAACATCGATGGCGATGCTGATGGCGCAGCGCGATACAGCTTGGGGCCGCATTCAGTTCAAGTCGATGCTCAGCCTCGAGCCGGCGATGAGTGCGCGCGGCTACCCCAATCTGTTCGCGACCGGCGAGACTGCCGGCGGTCAGCCGCTGGTCGACCGGCAGCATCCGCACGACTTGTTCATGGAGCTTGCCGCGCGGGTGGACTTCACCACGAGTTTCGGCACTGCGTTCCTTTACGGCGGCCCGGTCGGCGAACCCGCGCTCGGGCCGAGCGCGTTCATGATGCGGCAGTCCTCCCGCTACAATCCCGAAGCGCCGATTACCCATCACTGGTTCGATTCGACGCACATCACTTACGGCGTCGTCACCGCCGGGATCGCCAGCCCCAGGTTCCAGCTCGAAGCCTCGGCGTTTCGCGGGGCGGAACCTGACGAGGACCGCTGGGATATCGAGACCCCCAAGCTCGACAGCTGGTCGGTGCGCGGCACGTTCACACCGAGCCCGCGCTGGGCCATGCAGCTCAGCTACGCCCAGATCAAGCAGCCCGAGGCGCTCCATCCCGGCGAGGACGAGCATCGCACCACCGCCTCGCTCCACTACGCCAACGGCCGGGGTCTTTCGGCGATGGCGGCGTTCAGCGCCAAGGATCGCGTGCCCGGCGGCACCCTTACCGCTTGGCTCGCCGAGGCGAACTGGGACCTCGACGCGCGAAACACGATCTTCGGCCGCGCCGAGAACGTCGCCAACGACGAGCTCTTCCCCGATCACGCCCACCCGCTCCACGACCAGACCTTCCGCGTCAGCAAGTTCCAGCTCGGCTATGCGCGGCGCATCCCCATCGGCCCGGTCGAACTGGCATTGGGCGGCTCGATTGCCGCCTATGCAAAGCCAGCAGCGCTCACGCCCTATTACGGAGAACGCCCCATCGGCTACACGCTGTTCGCGCGGCTTTCGCTGGGGAACTGACATGCAGTATTTCGAGGATATCGAGATCGGCCTGATCGAGCGCTTCGGCGCTTACCAAGTCACGCTGGAGGAAGTGACCGAGTTCGCCTCTCGCTTCGATCCGCAGCCGTTCCACCTCAGCGACGAGGCGGCGGCGGAAACGCACTTCGGCCGGCTGTCCGCCAGCGGCTGGCACACGTGCGCCATGACGATGGCGATGGTGGTCGAGGACATGAAGAGCCACGCCCACGCCGGGCTGGGCTCACCCGGGATCGACGAGTTGCGCTGGCGCAAGCCGGTCTATCCCGGCGACACCTTGCGCTGCGAAACCGAGGTTCTGGAAAAGGCCCGCAGCCGCTCGCGCCCGGAAATGGGCAGCTTCCGCAAAGCCATGACGGTGCTGAACCAGCACGACGAGGTGGTGATGACATTCACCTCGATCGGGCTGATTCGCGTGCGCGGCGACTGATTGCCCTCTCCCGTTCGTGCCGGTCGTGGCCGAGACGCGAACGGGAGTATGGCGCGTAGCGTCAGATGCCGCAGCGCAGGCGGCCGGGGGTGGTGAACACCGTCCGGTCGTGCTCGTCGGTGACGATCAGCGTGGCGGCCCATTCGACG
>JBDSOM010000156.1:0-8475 GCA_039914785.1 Novosphingobium sp. | reverse complement strand
AAGGGTTATTCATTCATGCGTTCCCGGCCATCATGCTGGTTGCCGTGCTTCGACTGATTCCCCAGATTCTTCAGGCGCCGTGGGTCCATTGGCTTGAGGATCGCGGGCTGTTTTGCCTCGTTCTGGGCGCGACAGTCGTTGCGGCGGGCGGAATGCCGAGCGGCGTGATTGCCGCTCTCGCGGTGGCCTTGGCGCTGGTCGGCGTCGCCTGGCCCGGCCGTCCTCGCGCCTAACGCGAGCTTAACCATGGACCGCTATGGCAGGGACATGATCCAGAGCGTCGTCACGCCTAATGAAGAGCCAGCCGATGCGGCACTGCGTGACGCGCTCGCGCACGGCGACGCGATGCTGCAATCGCTTGCCCCGGTAATGCGTCACCTCCTGACGGATGCCCAGCATGCCGTATTCGCCGACGAGATCGTTGCGCGCGTGCGCGGCGGCGTGAGCGACGTCGCCTGCCAGCTTCTCGACGCCGCGGCCACAGCCGGGACCGGCCAACGTGACCGCGTTGATCGCGCGGCTCTGGATGCCCTGTTCGCCGGCCTGACCAACATCCCGGGGTTTCTTGGCCATGTCCACGCCCTCGCGCTCGAATGGCAGCTGACCGAGCGTCTCCAGACGCGCCTGGCGCTCGATCCCACCCTGCCGCCGCTGCTGCAGGCCTTGCTTGCCTCGAGCGACCCGACCACTTCCGCGCTGGCAATGAATCTGCTCGCCGCGCAGGCCCGCTTCGCCCAGACGCAGCGCCGGATGCAGCTGCCGCTGGGCGAGCTTCCGGCGGATTTGCTCCATGGCGCACTTCTGGCCCTGCGCGCGCTTTGCGGCCACGAATCGCAAGCCGCTGCGGCCGACGCGAAAATCCGGGCCGATTTCGACGAGAGCCGCACCCGGCTTGGTCTGATCGCCAGGTTGGTGTTGGGGATGGGCAGCGGCGCGATCGCGGCACTGTCGTTGACCCACGCCGGGGTGGCGATCTTCGCCACGGCGCTGGGTGCCGCTTCTGGCCAGGATCGTGACGCCGTCGTCCTGTCCACTGCCGAGGGGCAGGCCGTTCGGCTCGCCCTCGCGCTGCGCGTTGCGGGGCTCAGGCAGCCGGCGATCGCGGAGCAACTCGGCACGCTCCAGGAAGAGCACGTGCCGCCGATCGACTGGGATCATGTGGACGCAGACCGCGCCGCAGCACTTTTGGCGGTCGCCTTGCCGCCGACTGGGGCGTGATCCGTGAATAGCGGCGGGTCCGTGCTGGCTCGGGGACTGGCGGATCGCGACGATCACCTGCTGTCCGCCGACGAACCCCTCGCCGGGCTGCAGTTGCGCTGCGGCGGCGATCTGCCGGGCACGATCGCCATTCCGGCTCTGCTCGAGATCGTCCGCAACGCGCGGCGCTATGGCCTGAAGTTGGCGAGGCCGATCACCGCGCAGGATGGGATCGAATCGGTGACCGCGTGGATCGAGGTCCAGCCCGCGATCGATCCCGAAGGGTCTTGCGCGATTACCGTACGCAGCTGGCGCACCGGGCCATTGCCGCAGGATGACCCCGATGCCGCAATCCGGCGGCGGACCGAGATCGACCGCACCCTGGCTGAACTCACCGCTCGGCTCGACGCGCGCCAGTGCCTCCTGACGGTTGAAGGTGAGGCGGCTGACCTTATGACGCTCGTCGCCGCGATGCGGGCGGGGATCGGACGCCCTTGGACCGAGTACGTAAAGATCGAAGGAGACGGCCACAGGCAACCGATGCACTGGCGTCTGCTGGACGGTGCCGAACTTCGGATCGAAGGTTCCGACCGGCGGTGGAAGGCCGCCCTCGTGCCGATCGAGGCGCCTGGCGACGAGCCGGGCGGGTTCGAGTTGTATCTGGTTCCGGAAGTGCCGTTGGCGCCGGCGGAGCAGTCCGCGGCAATGGCCAGCTCGGGCGACTACCGGTTGATCGGGACGGACCTCGCGCCGGCACTGCGCCAGCCCATCGCCCGGATCATCGCCACGGCTGAGACCATCCGCGCCCGTCTCGCGGGGCCGCTCGACGATGCCTACAGCGCCTATGCGGCGGACATCGCTTCGGCGGGGCAGCACCTGCTCGCCTTGATCGACGACATGGCCGATCTCGCGGTCGTCGAGGCCGAAGGGTTTTCGACAACACCGGACTCGATCGACCTTTCCGATGTGGCGCGCCGGGCCGCGGGGATTTTGGGGGTCAGGGCCCGCGAGCGCGGCATCGCCATAAATGCGCCGCGCGCCGGAGCTACGCTTCCTGCCGTGGCCGAGTTTCGCCGGGTGCTCCAGATCCTGCTGAACCTGCTGAACAATGCCATCCGGTATACGCCTGAGAATTCGCAAGTCTGGATCCGGCTTGAGCGCACCGGAGACCGCGCGCGGGTGATCGTCGCCGACCAGGGCGAGGGGCTGTCGGCGCAAGCTCAGGCGCGGGTCTTTGAGAAGTTCGAGCGCCTAGGGCGGAGCGGCGACGGAGGCTCTGGCCTGGGCCTTTATATCTCACGCCGCCTGGCGCGCGCGATGGGGGGCGATCTGACCGTGGAAAGCACGCCGGGGCAGGGCGCTCGGTTTATCCTGGAAGTGCCGCTCGGCGCCTGAGGCGACCTTTCGGCCATAGAAAAAAGGCGCGCCCCGCGGGACGCGCCTTTCTTTTTACCAGCGCCTTTCGATCACCGCTTATCGACGGCGATGTAGTCCCGCTCGGTGGGCCCGGTGTAGAGTTGGCGAGGACGGCCGATCTTCTGGCCAGGGTCGGAAATCATCTCGTTCCATTGCGCGACCCAGCCCACGGTCCGGGCCAACGCGAACAGCGCGGTGAACATGGTCGTCGGGAAGCCGATCGCCGACAGGATGATGCCGGAATAGAAATCGACGTTCGGGAACAGCTTCTTCTCGATGAAGTACGGATCGCTCAGCGCGATTTCCTCGAGCCGCAGCGCGGTTTCGAACAGCGGGTCCTTGACCTGCAGCGCGTCGAACACCTCGCGGACGGTCTTTTGCATGACGGTGGCGCGCGGATCGTAGTTCTTGTAGACGCGGTGGCCAAAGCCCATCAGGCGGAACGGATCGTTCTTGTCCTTGGCCCGCGCGATATAGTGCGGGATCTTGTCGGGCGTGCCGATTTCCTTGAGCATGTTCAGCGCGGCCTCGTTCGCGCCGCCATGCGCCGGACCCCAAAGGCAGGCGATGCCTGCGGCAATGCAGGCGAACGGGTTCGCGCCCGAGGAGCCCGCGAGGCGCACGGTCGAAGTCGAGGCGTTCTGCTCGTGATCGGCGTGGAGGATGAAGATCCGGTCCATCGCCTTCTCGACGGCGGGGACCACCTCGTAAGGCTCGGCCGGAACGCCAAACGTCATGCGCAGGAAGTTGCCGGTGTAGCTCAGCGAGTTGTCCGGATAAACGAACGGCTGACCGACCGAGTACTTGTAGGCCATCGCCGCGATGGTCGGCATCTTGGCAATCAGGCGGTGGGAGCTGATGGTGCGGTGCACCGGATCGGCGATGTCGGTGCTGTCGTGATAGAACGCCGAAAGCGCGCCGACGACGCCGCACATGATCGCCATCGGGTGGGCGTCACGGCGGAAGCCGCCGTAAAAGCTGTTCAACTGCTCGTGCAGCATCGTGTGGCGCGTGATCGTGCGGGTAAATGTGTCGAGCTCGGTTGCCGACGGCAGTTCGCCGTTCAGCATCAGGTAGCTGACTTCCATGAAGTTCGAATGCTCGGCCAGCTGGCCGATCGGGTAGCCGCGGTGGAGCAGCACGCCTTCGTCGCCGTCGATGTAGGTCAGTGCGCTTTCACAGCTCGCCGTCGAGGTGAACCCGGGGTCGAAGGTGAACTTGCCCGTCTGAGCATAAAGCTTGCGGATATCGACCACGTCAGGACCGACGCTGCCCTTCAGCAACGGATAGTCGAAGTCTCCGCCGCCCACGCTCAGTTTCGCCGAATCGCCCACTTATCGTTCTCCTTTATTATCCTTGCGTCTGCTCTGCCGGCATGGCTTGCGCTGCGATGCGCGCCAGACTTTCGTCGCGGTCGAGCAGAACGAGTACGTCAAAAATTCCCGGCGAGGTCGTTTGACCCGTCAGCGCCGCGCGCAGTGGCTGAGCGAGCTTGCCAAGGCCAAGCCCCAGGTCCTCAGCCATTGCCTTGAGATTGGCCTCCAGCGCGTCGATTGTCCAGTCGGATTGACCGTCCAGTCGGGTGTGGATGCGAGCCAGCAGATCGCGAGCGCCGGTGGTTAGCAGCCCGGACGCCTTCTCATCGAGCGGCAATGGGCGCTGGCGGAACAGGAACGCGGCCGACGCCGCGAGCTCGGCCACGTCCTTGGCCCGCACCTTGAGTACTGGCATCGCACGCTCGAGCAGCGGCAGGTCGACTGTCTCGGCAATCAGCGGAGCAACGAGCGCGGCGAGGCGGACATCATCGGCCTCCCGCAGATAGTGCCCGTTGAGGTTTTGCAGCTTGGCCAAGTCGAACCGCGAGGGCCCTTTGCCGACGTGGGCGATATCGAACCATTCGACAGCTTGATCGCGGCTGATGATCTCGTCGTCGCCGTGGCCCCAGCCCAGGCGCAGAAGATAATTGAACAGCGCCTCGGGCAAGATGCCCATGTCGTCGCGATAAGCATCGACGCCGAGCGCGCCGTGGCGCTTCGAAAGTTTGGCGCCGTCCGAACCGTGGATCAGCGGGACGTGGGCGTACGTCGGTACTTCCCAATCCATTCCACGGAGCAGCACCAGCTGGCGGAACGCGTTGTTGAGGTGATCGTCGCCGCGGATCACGTGGGTCACGCCCATGTCGTGGTCGTCGACCACCACGGCGAGCATATACGTCGGCGTGCCGTGCGAGCGGAGGAGCACGAAGTCGTCGATTTCGGCGTTGCTGACGGTGACCTGGCCTTGGACCAGATCGTCGATCACGGCTTCACCGTCGCGCGGGGCCTTGATCCGCACCACGAACGGGGTGTCGGCCGGGGCGTCCGCGGCCCCCCGGTCGCGCCACTCGCTCGCCAGGCGGAACGGGCGCTTTTCGGCCTGGGCGAGTTCCCGCCGCGCGGTGAGTTCGGCCGGCGTCAGATAGCATCGATAAGCCTTGCCGGTGTCCAGCAGCTGCGCCGCGACTTCGGCATGACGCTCGGACCGGGAAAACTGAAACACGGGCGGCTCGTCGCCGGCGAGACCCAACCAGTCCAGTCCATCGAAAATTGCCGTGATCGCCGGCTCGGTGGAGCGGGCGCGGTCGGTGTCCTCTATCCGCAGCAGATACTTGCCGCCGTGATGGCGGGCGTAAAGCCAGTTGAACAGCGCGGTCCTTGCGCCGCCAATGTGGAGGTATCCGGTCGGCGAGGGCGCGAAGCGCGTGACGACGCCGCGGCCACCCGCCGCCTCGTCGCTCGGTGCGCTTGCGCTTGCCATCCGCAAATCCTTCTGTCCTATGGCGCGCATGGCTAGCGACGCCATCTTCACCGGGTTAGAGGGCAGCGAAGCGCCTGAGGGCGCTGCACTGCAACATGGCCATTGGCGCAGACGAAACCGCTTGTCCAGCGGGGTCGAAGCGTTGGAGCGTTTTCTGGGCGTCGCCGGTTTCGACCGCGCGCCGTGGCTCGCAGTGGCGTTCGCCGCGGGGATCGCCGCATGGTTCGGCCTCTCGAATGCAAAGCAATGGCTGGCGCTGATGGCTCTGTGTCTTGGCGTGGGGCTGCTCGCGGCGGCGGCGATGCGCGCCGAGGGACGGCTGCCCTTCTTGCGCCTGGCGTCGATCCTGGTGCCCGGGGCGGTAGCCCTCGGTTGCCTGACGGTCTGGGCGAAGTCGGAAATGGTCGGGGCGCAGGCAATCCCGCGGCCGCTGGTTGCCGAGCTTACCGGTCAAGTACTCGGCCGCGAGGACCAGCCGGCTGAGGAGCGTGTCCGCCTCTTGCTCGCCGCGCGAGAGCCTGAAAGCGGGCGGGCGATCGTGGTGCGTGTCAACGTGCCGATCATGGCGGCATCGCCGGACATTGTCGAAGGCGCGACGATCCGGCTGCGCGCCCGGTTGATGCCGCCATCGCCGCCGATGCTGCCGGGCGGCTACGACTTTGCGCGGACGGCGTGGTTCTTGGGAATCGCGGCCACGGGGTCGGCATTGGGCACGCCCGTAATCGTCACGCCGAGCGCGCAAGGCGTCGGCCTCGCCCGGCTGCAGCGGAGGCTGTCCGAACATGTCCATGCCCGGCTCGGCGGCTCCCCCGGCGGCATCGCGTCGGCTTTTGCCAGCGGAGACCGCGGCGGGATCGCCAAGGCCGACGAAGATGCTATGCGCGATTCCGGGCTCACCCATTTGCTGTCGGTCAGCGGCCTGCACGTGAGTGCGGTGATCGCGGTCGCCTACTTCGTCGCGATCCGTCTGCTGGCCCTGTGGCCTTGGCTCGCGCTACGCGTCCGGCTGCCGATACTCGCCGCTGGAACCGCGGCCGCTGCGGGCATCGGCTATACGCTGTTGACGGGCGCCGAGGTGCCCACGGTTCGGTCATGCATCGGCGCCCTGCTCGTGTTGCTGGCGTTGGCGCTGGGGCGCGAGCCGCTGTCGCTGCGAATGCTGGCGGTGGCGGCGGTGTGCGTGATGCTGCTGTGGCCCGAGGCGGTGGTGGGGCCGAGCTTCCAGATGAGTTTCGGCGCCGTGATCGCGATCGTCGCCCTGCATGGCAGCGACCCGGTGCGAAGGTTCCTCGCCCCGCGCGAGGAATCCTGGTTGGCGCGGGGATCGCGGCGTCTGGCGATGCTGCTGCTCACGGGCGTGGTGATCGAGCTGGCGCTGCTGCCGATCGGGCTGTTCCACTTCCACAAGACGGGCGTCTACGGTGCCTTTGCGAACGTGATCGCGATCCCGCTGACCACGTTCATCACGATGCCGCTGATCGCCATTGCGCTGACCTTCGATCTGATCGGAGCGGGCGCTCCCGCGTGGTGGTTATGCGGGAAATCGCTCGAACTGCTGCTGGCGCTGGCGCACTGGACGGCGGACCGGCCCGGAGCCGTGACCCGGTTGCCGGCGATCGGCAGCGGGGCCTTCGTCCTGTTTCTCGGCGGAGCGTTGTGGCTCGCGCTGTGGCGAGGACGGGCACGGCTGCTCGGCCTGGTTCCGGCGCTGGTCGCGGCCGTGACATTGCTGCTGCTGCGACCCCCTGATTTGCTGATCTCCGGCGATGGCCACCATGTCGGGATCGTCGAGGACGGCGGTAACCGCTTGCTGATGCTGCGCGATAGCCGCGATTCGTTCGCCAGCGAGACGCTGACCGAACTTGCCGGCATGTCCGGCGAGTTGACGCCACTCGCTGAGTGGCGGGGCGCGCGATGCAGCCCTGAGTTCTGTGCGGTTGAACTGCAGCGAGCCGGGCGCACATGGCGGCTGCTGATCGGCCGGAACAAGGACCCGGTCGCCGAACGCGAACTGGCAGCAGCGTGCGACTTGTCAGACATCGTCATCGCCGATCGCTGGCTGCCGCGCAGTTGCCAACCCAAGTGGCTGAAGGCCGATCGCAGCGTCCTCGGCCAGACCGGGGGACTGGCGATCGACTTGACGCACGGCCGCGTGGCGAGCGTGGCGCAAGGGCAGGGGGCGCATGGCTGGTGGAACCCCCGCGCGCCCGATCGGCCTTACTTACCTCAGGGCTCACCTCAGGGCCAACCCAAGGCCCCTAACGGTCAGTGATAACGGCGCAGCAAGCCGGCGAGCTTGCCCTGAACCTTGACTTCGCCCGGCCGATAGAGCTGGGGCTCGTAAGCCGAGTTTGCCGGATCGAGCCGGACCATGCCGTTCTCGCGGCGCATGTACTTCAGCGTCGCCTCCTCGTCGCGGACCAGCGCGACGATGATCTCGCCGTCGCGGGCCACATCGGTACGGCGGATCAAGGCGTAGTCGCCATCGAGAATGCCAGCGTCGATCATCGAATCACCCGAAACCTCGAGCGCATAGTGCTCGCCCGGACCGAGCAGCGCGGCGGGAACGGAGAGCATCCGGTCGCTTTCCAGCGCTTCGATCGGAACGCCCGCGGCAATCCGGCCGTGCAAGGGGATCTCGATCACGTCGTTAGCCGGCTCCGCCAGAGCAGGCTTCGGCGTTGGCCGCAACTCGACGACGTTGTTGGGCGCCGGGGCTTTCGCCGTTGCGGCGCTGGTAACGTCGTCCGGCTGGCGCAGCACTTCGAGTGCGCGCGCGCGGTTGGGCAGGCGGCGGATGAAGCCGCGTTCCTCGAGCGCCGAGATCAGCCGATGCACTCCCGACTTCGACTTGAGGTCCAGCGCGTCCTTCATCTCTTCGAACGAAGGCGAAACACCGGTCTCCTCCAGTCGCGTCTGGATAAAGCGGATCAATTCGTGTTGCTTGCGGGTCAGCATCTGGCGCGCTCCTGTAAGGCACCGTTTCGTGAACGAATGCGGAACAATTAGGCAACCAAATTCAACAAGTCAAGTGATGCCGCCGGTTCCGAGCAAATAGATCGATAC
>JBDSOM010000117.1:0-7945 GCA_039914785.1 Novosphingobium sp. | reverse complement strand
CCGGCAAGCTGCGCGCCGAGTGGTGGTATGCGACCGAGCTTCCCGCCAACTGGAAGGTCGCGATGGAGGCCTTCATGGAAGGCTACCACGTGATGCGGACGCACCCGCAGCTGCAGAAGGCGGCGCCGGCGCTCTACAATGCGATGTACGGCTACGACACCGGCGGCATCGGCATTCCGATCAATCCGAACCTTACGGTCAAGGAAAACATCGCCGCGCAGTACGAGCACATGGAGCTGCTGAGCGACGGCATGGCCGGGATGCTTCACGCCAAGGAAGTCGAGATCGCCGGGCAATTGCTGGACGTCGATTTACCCGACGATCCCGCTCAGGCAGTGCCGATGTGGTACGGCATCGTGATGGATCAATGCGCCAAACAGCTCGCCGCTCGTGGCGAACCGGTGCCCGACTTGCTGGCGGTGGCGCAGAGCCATCCGGTCAGCGCGGTCGAGTTCGTCTTCCCGCACTACTTCCTGCTGCCGTTCTTCTCGAGCATGTCGTCGTACCGGATCCGCCCGCTCGGCCCGGAGAAATGCCTGTTCGAGCTGTGGTCACTGACCTTCTTCCCCGAAGGCCAGGAGCCCGAGGCCCCGCAGGAGGCGACGATGCTGCCGTACGACAGCGACGCGTTCCCCCCGATCCCGCGGCAGGACTATGGCAACATCCCGATCCAGCAGCAGGGCCTCCACGCCGATGGCTTCGAGTTCATGCGGCTGTCGAAGGACATCGAGGGGATGATCAGCAACTATCAGCGGATCATCGACGGCCACCTGTCGGGCGTGGCCAAGGACAAGTTGGCGAAGGCCACGCACACGCTGGCCGGCAACTTCGACGGGAAGATCTTCGAATACGATTTTTGAGCCCGGACGCTTGCCGCTCGGTGGCAGGCGCAGGATGACCGAGAGAGGGGCGCGCCGCGCGGCGGCCCCTCTTTTACTGTGGCCGCATTGCGTAGCCTCTCCCCGGCGGGGACAGGCGCATGCCTTCAGGCGACGCGGACGTGGCCGAGGAATTCTTCCACCTGGGTCTTGAGCGTCGCCGCCTGCCGTTCGAGCTCGGTCGATGAGGCCAGCACTTGCGAGGCGGCCGCGCCCGTGGCGAGCGCGGTTTCGCGGACCTGGACGATGTTCGACGACACATCGTCGGTGCTGCGCGCGGCAAGATCGATGCTGCGCGCGAGGTCTTGCCCGGCGACCGACTGTTGGTCCACCGCCGCCGCGATCGACACCGAGGTCGCCTCGAGCCGCTGGACCTGATGGCCGATCGTGCGCAGCGCGGTCACGCTGGCCCCGGTCGAATCCTGGATGGCGCGGATCTGCTGGGCGATGGCGTCGGTCGCCTTGCTGGTCTGCGCGGCGAGTTCCTTCACTTCCGAAGCGACGACCGCAAAGCCGCGCCCGGCCTCGCCGCCGCGGGCCGCCTCGATCGAGGCGTTGAGCGCGAGCAGATTGGTGCGCTGGGCGATCGTCGAGATCAGCTCGACGATCTGGCCGACCTGCTGCGCCGAATCCGCGAGCGCCACGATCGTGGCGTCGGCATCGGCGGCGGAGACTGTCGCCTTGCGCGCGAGTTCCGCCGAGGTGGCGGCCTGGCGGCTGATCTCGCCGATCGACATCGCGAACTCGTCGCTGGCCGCCGCCGCGGCGGTGACCCCGCCCGACGCTTCGCTGAGCGCGGCGGACACTTCGCTGGTCCGCAGCGCGGAATGTTCGGCGGCCGAGGCCATCGAGGTCGCGGTGAGCTGGAGCTGGCTGGAGGCAGAGGCGACGCTGCCGACGACTTCGCCGACGGTGCGCTCGAACTTGTCGGCAAGCTGCAGCAGCATCGCCGCCTGCTCGGCGTGCATCGCTTCCTTTTCAAGCTGCCGCTCGACCTGTTCGGTACGCAAGCGGTCGAGCTTGAGATAGCCGCGCCGGAAGGTTTCGAGCGAGCGGGCCATGTCGCCGAATTCGTCGACGCGGTCGAGATCGGGGACGACGAGGTCCTTTTCGCCGTCGACCAGCTTGAGCATCGCCGCGCTGATCCGCTTGACCCGGCCGGTGATGTCGCGGGCGATCCGGCGGGCGACCGAGATGGCGTTGATCACCCACAGGACGATCAGGCCGACGATCGCGAGCCGGATCCAGTACATGAACGTGCCGACGTCATTGCGCATCGCGGCGAGTTCGCGGTCCAGGCTGTCCTTGACGAACTGCGCCCCGCGCCCAAGCTCGTCGCCGCCGCGCGTGAGCATCGCGGCGTTCGTGCTTTCGCGATCCCCGGCGAGCGCGATCAGCGTTCCCTCGTAGCTTTGCAGCGCGCTGCCGACCGCGGCCAGGCGGCCGATCCGGTGGCCGGTGTTGAGTTCGGGCACCGCCGCCGCATTGGCGAGGTCTTGCTGCGCCTGCCTCACAAAGTCGCGGGCGCGGCCGAGTTCGGCGACGCGGCCGGTGGCCTGGTAGCGTTCGGCGTGGATCTGCGCCTGCGCGACATCGATGTTGAGCTGCGCGGTCACCGCGGCGGCGATGGCGAGTTGCCCGCCCTTGCTCACGTCACGGTCGATCTTGGCGATGCCCAAGTATCCGGTCGCGCCGATGATCACGGTCAGCAGCAGGACCGAGGTGAAGCACGCCATGAGCTTCTGGGTGATGCTCATCCGGTCGAAGCTGTCGCCGTTGCGGGGCGTCGATACCGGCCGGGCGGGCGACGATGATGCGGTGATCGTGGTCATGCTGCTCTCGATTTGCTGGATTTCAACGGAGTCTTGGAACTGTCGGCCTGGTCCGCCAGATGGACGGTGACCTCGTCGGCGGTCATCGCCTTGTGGTATAGCCAGCCCTGGATCTGGTCGCAGCCGGCGCTGCGGACGAGGTCCGCCTGCGCTTCGGTCTCGACCCCTTCGGCGGTGACATCCATGTCGAGGCTGCGGGCCACGACCACGCTGGCGAGCATCATCGCGCGGCTGCCGACGTCGAGCGCGGCATCGACGATCAGGCTGCGGTCGATCTTGAGCTTTTCGAAGCGGAACTGGCGCAGGAACCCGATCGAGGCATAGCCGGTGCCAAAGTCGTCCAGAACGATGCCGACCCCGAAGCCACGGATGACTTCGAGACTGCGACCGGCGACGACGGAATCTACGACAAGGTGCGTCTCGGTCACCTCGAGTTCGAGCCGGCCCGGCGGGAACCCGGTTTCTTCCAGGACCTGGCCGAGTTCGATCGGGAATTCCGGATTGCGCAGCTGCGCCGCGGACACGTTGACCGATAGCTTCACGCCCGCCCAGGGCAGCGCATCGGTGCACGCCTGGCGCAAGACCCACAGCCCGATCACGTTGATCAGGCCGGAATCCTCGGCGATCGGCACGAATACGTCAGGCGCGACGATCACGCCGTCGCGGCGCTCCCACCGCAACAGCGCCTCGAGCCCGACGGTCCGGCAGCTGTGGGCATCGACGAGCGGCTGGTAGTGGACGCGAAACTCGTCGTGGACGATGCCCTCGCGCAGCGCATCGTCGAGCGCGCGGATGGCGTCGCGGCTGCGGTCGAACTCCGTGTTGAACCACGTGCAGCGCATCTTGCCCGCCCGTTTAGAGGCATACATCGCGACGTCGGTCTGGCGCAGCAGCTCGGACGAGCTGGTGCGATTCTTGGAACTCTTGCGCGCCAGGCCGATGCTGGCCCCGACGATGATCGCGCGGCCTTCGATGTGGAAGGGCAAGGTCAGGCGGATCAACAGCTTGTGGCAGATGCCTTCGAGGATGTTGCCGGCGATCGGCCCGGTCACGAACACCGCGAACTCGTCGCCGCCCAGGCGATAGACTCGCGCCTCCTGTCCGCAGACCTCGCCGAGCAGCACGGCACAGTCCTTGATCAGGTGGTCGCCGACGAAATGCCCGTAAAGGTCGTTGACCTGCTTGAACCCGTCGAGGTCGATCAGCGCCAGCGCGGTCTCTTCGCCCGCACTCGCCTGGCGCTCGATGTCGAGATGCAGCGCCCGGCGGTTGGGCAGCAGGCTCAGGCTGTCGGTCAGGCCCAGCGTTTCCAGCTTGGCGATGTTGGAAAGGCCGTAGCTGATGAGCAGGGCGGCGGCGATGCCGTAGACGGCCAGGCCGCTGACCAGGAGCGCGGGGTTCACCAGGACGCCGCTTTGGGCCAGGATCATCGCGATCAGCGCAGCGAAAATCAGCGTCAGCACCACCAGCGGCGCGAAAACCGCTAGTTTGGGTGAGAAACGATGATCTGAAACGCTGACGCTCACCCCCGAAAATCCTCTGTGCGTGCGAGAGGTTCAATAAGCGGAGTCTAGGATGAATTGATTAAACCGGCATTAAAGCCGGCTTTACCGTACCCGGCAGGTCGGTGTTCGCCATGATCCGCCGAACGTGCCGGCAAATCCGCGGATAATCAGCCGATGGACATCCGCCGCGTCGCCAGCGGCCGATCGTCGCCACCGGCCAGCCGGTAGACCCCGGTCAGTTCGGTATCCGGGGTGAACCGGTCGGTCTGGCCGATCACGGTCTCGCCCCCGCCGAGCACCAGCCGGCCACCCGGGGCCAGCGCGGCGGCGAGCCGTTCGAATGCGCGGGCGCGGGTCGGCCCCTCGAAATACAGCAGCACGTTGCGGCACAGGATCAGGTCGAACCGGGTCGGCGAAGGCGGGCCGTCGAGCAGGTTGTGCGCCTCGAAGCGCACCTTGCTGCGCAGCGCATCCTTGGCCTGCCAGCCGTCCGGGGTCTCGTCGAACCAGCGCAGCATTTGCGTGACGCCAAGGCCGCGCTGAATCTGGAATTGGGTGTAGCAACCGGCCCGCGCCATCGCGACGACGGATTCCGACACGTCGGTGCCGAGGATGTCGATCGTCCAGTCCGCCCAGCGCGCTTCCTGTTCCTTGAACGTCATCGCCAGCGACAGCGCTTCCTGTCCGGTCGAGCAGCCGACCGACCAGATCGACAGGCGCCGATCGGATTTGCCCGACCCAGACTGGCTGACCGCCGACAGGCGTCGCTCGGCCAGCATCGGCAGGACCTGCAGGCTCAGCTGGTTGAAGACCGCGCGGTCGCGGAAGAAATAGGTCTCGTTGTTCAGCAGCGCCTCGACCACCCGCCGCGCCAGCGAGGCCTCGCGGGAGCGGGTCAGCAGCGCGATCAGCTCGTCCGGGCCGGCCAGGCCATGCTCGCGGTACAGGCCCGACAGCGCCGAGCCGATCCGCCACCGCCGGCTGGGCTTGAGTTCCTGGCCAGTCCGCGCCTCGAGCAGTTCGGCGAGGAGGCGGTTGGAAACCTCGCTCACTTCCATGCCGCGGTCCTCGCCGGGGCGGCCCGCATGCTCGCGGCGATGCGCAGCGCGATCTGGTCGGGCGGGAGGATGGCGGAGGCGAGGCCGGCTTCGGCAATGGCGCGGGGCATTCCCCACACCGCGCAGCTGGCTTGGTCCTGCGCGAACAGCGCCCCGCCGGCGGCTACGATCCTGGCCGCACCCGCCGCGCCGTCGCGGCCCATGCCCGATAGCACGACGCCGAGCGTGTCGGCGCCGTAGACTTCCGCCAGCGAGGCGAACATCGGATCGACCGAGGGCGTGCAGCCGCTGGGCGCGGGGCTGCGGTCGAGCCGGATCCGCACCGTGCCGCCGTGCGCCCGGACCGTCAGGTGGGCATCGCCGGGGGCGATGATGATCCGCCCCGGTACCAGCTCGGTATCGTCTTCGCCGACGATCGCGTCGCAGCCCGAGACCGTCTGCAACTGGCGGGCGAAGATCGGCATGAACGAGGCGGGCAGGTGCTGGGTGACCAGGATCGGCACCGCGATGCCCTTGGGCAGGGCGCCGAACAGCTGGCTCAGGGCGTGGATGCCGCCGGTCGAAGCGCCGATCGCCAGGGCCTGGGGCCGGCGACCGGATCCGGCGCGCAGGTTGGGGCTGGCGCTGAGGTTGGGTGCAGCGTGGAGGTCGGGTGCGGCGTAGCCCGTCAGCGCCGCGAGCGCGCCGGCGCGCGGCGCCGAAGCGCAGCCGAGCGCGCGGATCTTGGCCCGCAGGGTTTCGCAGTAGAGGTCGTTAAACGTGCCCGCGACCGGCTTGGGCAGCGTATCGGCCGCGCCCTGGGCGAGCGCGGCGACGGTCTGTTCGGCGCCGTCGACGGTCAGGGACGAGACCACCATGATCCGCGCGCCGCGCGCCGCCGCGATGATCCCGGGCAGGGCGTCGAGCCCACCGATCCCGGGCATCTCGAGATCGAGCAGGATCACGTCGACGCGGACCGAGCCGAGCAGGTGCATCGCCTGTTCGGCGGTGCCGGCGATCGCGACGACGATCATGTCGTCGCCGCCGGTGACGATGCGGGAATGGACGGTGCGGGCGGTGATCGAATCGTCGACCACCATGACTTTCAGCGGTGCCGGCCGGGTGGGGCGGCCCCCCGGACCCGTCGCCCCCCCCGGACCCCCGGGACCCGGCGGATCATGGCGGGGTCTGGCGGTGCCGTTTGACATCTGCGCAGACCGCTCAGGCGGCGCCGACGAGTTGGAGTTTTATCTGGAGCGTTTCGCGATCGAACGGCTTCATCACATATTCGTCCGCGCCCGCGTCGATGGCCGCGCGGATATGGGCGATGTCGTTCTCGGTGGTGCAGAACACCACCTTGGGCTGGTCGCCGCCGTCGCGCTGGCGCAGCAGCTTGATGAACTCGAGCCCGCTCATGATCGGCATGTTCCAATCGAGCAGGATCACGTCGGGCATCGCGTGGTCGCAGCGCACGAGGGCCTCCTGGCCGTCGCCCGCCTCGTCGATCGTGAAGCCCATGCCTTCGAGGATGTGCCGCGCGACTTTGCGGATCACCCGCGAATCATCAACGATCAGACAGCTCTTCATTGTGCTATTTTCCTCATGCCCGGATGAGGTCTAGGCCCCGCAGGTAACCAAGAGCTTAAGCGGCCTTTATGCCCACGCCGTCGTGCGGTCCGGCGATCAGGCCGGCGACCGACACCAGCAGCACCGGGCCGCAGTCGGCTTCGATCATCCCCAGCGCGGCGCGGTCCCAGCCGTGGCCGAGCGCGGACCGCAGCGCGGTGCAGGCGGAGCGGGCTTCGACGACGTCCTCGACCGCGTCGACCAGCAGCGCATACAAATGGCCTTCGAATTCGACCGCGGCCGCCTTGGGCTTGTCGTTCGGAGCGCTGGGGGGTTCGAGCTCGAGCGAGCGGCGGCAGTCGATCACGGTCAGCACCCGGCTGCGCAGCGCCGAAAGGCCGGCGACATGGGGCGGGGCGCGCGGGATCGGGGTCAGGGCGTCGAGCTCGATCACCGAATGGACCTCCGCGGCGCGCAGCGCGATCCGCCGGCCGGCGATCGACACGATCAGGAGCAGCCCGCTCATGACGCGATCCTGCGGCGTGCCGCCGCTAACGCCGCGATCAGCCCGTCGCGGTCGTAGCGATAGACGCTGCCGGGCGCGGCGCTCTGTTCGTCGCGCGCGGCGCGCAAGTGGATGATCTCGCTTGCGACCGGGGCCGGTGCGGCTGGGCCCAGTGCGGCTGGATCGTCGGCCAGGCTGATCGCGATATCGGTCGGGGTGTCCTCGCCGTCGCTGGCGACGCGGTATCCCGCCGCCTCGGCCAGCGGGCGCAGGAAGTTGTGGAGCCAGGGATCGTCGCTGGCGAGCCGGCAGACCGGCTGGCGCGCCGCCGGTGTGTCGCCCAGCTGGGCAAACAGCCAGTGCGCGTCGATCACTTCGGCCGGCGCGCCGCCGATCAGCGTGACGCCCTCGACCTCGCCGGGCGCGGCGGCCGGCAGGATGGCGCTGTCGAGCGCGGTGATGTCGATGACCTCGCGCACGGCATAAGCGATTTCGTGCCGGCCGTCGGAGAGGCGGAACAGGCGAACCTTGCCGTCGGGCAGATTGTCCGGGATCGCCCCGGCGGTCGCTCCGGCGAGCGGGAACAGCCGCTCGTCGATCATCGCCTTGGGTCCGGCGGCAC
>JBDSOM010000121.1:0-4582 GCA_039914785.1 Novosphingobium sp. | reverse complement strand
CTGCATGGTCCAGTGCGGCGTCGTGGTCGATGTCGCGGACAACAAGGTCTTGCGGATCAAGGGCGATTTCTCCCATCCGCTGACCCGTGGCTACACTTGCCCGAAAGGGCGCGCCATGGGGCAGGTGCTGCACCATCCCGATGCGATCGACCGGCCCTTGATGCGCAAGGACGGCGTCCTGGTCCCCGTGTCGTGGGACGAAGCGCTGGACGACGTCGCGGCCAAGCTGCGCCAGACGATCGATCGGTACGGGCCGGGGTCGGTGGGCATGTATTTCGGCAGTGGCCTCGGGGTCGATTCCGCGGGTTATGCGATGGAGGATGTCTTTTACGCCGCGCTCGGCGCTCCGCCCAAATTCACCCCGCTGACCAACGACGGTACGGCCAAGGCGATGCTGGCCGGCGCGATGACGGGCAGCTTCGCGCTCGGCCCCCGCACCGATTACGGGGCCGTCGAACTGCTCGTCTACATTGGCACCAACCCGATGGTCAGCCACGCCCACAACACCGGCATGTTCAATCCCGGGATCAAGATCAAGGAAGTCGCCGCGCGCGGCGAGGTCTGGACGATCGATCCGGTGCTCACCGAAACAGCGCGGATGTCGACCCGGCATATCGCCCCGCATCCGGGCAAGGACTACGCGATCCTCGCCTGGATCGTGCGCGAGTTGGTCGACCACGGCCCGCTGACCCCCAAGCAGCCGGTACAAGGGCTGGACCGCCTGCGCGAAAGCCTGGACGGCTTCGACCGCGCCAGGGCCGCGGCGATCGCCGGGGTGAGCGAGCAGGAATGCCAGGATCTGTTGGATGCGATCCGCCGCCGCGGCCGCTGCGCGATCGAATCGGGCACCGGGATCACCATGTCGGCGAGCGCCAACCTGACCCAGTTCTTCGCCTGGACGATCATGGTCCTGACCGGCTCGATGAACGAGACCGGCGGGGCCTGGTTCCACCCCGGCGTCATCCATCAGTTCGAGAATTTCGAGCTGCCGATCATGGACAGCCCGTTTACTCCCGGGCCGCCGACCCGGCCCGACGTCCAGGGCATCATGGGCGAATGGCCGTGCGCGGTCCTGCCGAACGAGATCGACGCCGGTACCATCCGCGCGTTCTTCAACTTCGGCGGTCATATCGTCCGCTCGTTCCCCGATACCAACGCGCTGACCGCGGCGCTCGCCAAGCTCGACCTGCACGTCAACATGGACATCGTGCACAACGAGTCGGTCGCGCTGGCGACCCACGTGCTGCCGCCGAAATACGGCCTGGAGCGCGCCGAGTTCACCCGCTGGGACACGCTTCACTGGAACGCCAACGTCCAGTACAGCCCGGCGCTGGTCGCGCCGCGCGGCGAGCGGCGTTCGGCCTGGTGGATCCTGTCGCAGTTCATGCGCCGCGCCGGGCTGCCGGTGCCCAGCCACGTGCCGCTCGACGACCGCGAGCCGGGCGCCGACGAGTTCATGTTGTCGAAGCTCATGGAATACGGCCGCTGCAGCTTCGCCGAAGTGCAGGAAAAGCGCTACGTCGAGTTCCCCATCGACTTCCCCGCCGCCTGGGTCGAACGCCATTTCGAGCGGCTCGGCGGCTGGCGCCTGGCGGTGCCGGAGATCATCGCCCAGTGGGAACGGATGCGCGCCGCCGACGAAGCGGAGCTCGGGCGGTTTCAAGCCGGACAGCCGCGCCAGCTCGTCTATTCGCCGCGCCGCCAGCGCCGCAAGCTCAACGGCCAGCTCGATTTCCTCGGCGAACCGGCGGAAATCCTGCTCCACCCCGCGACCGCCGCCGAGCGCGGCATCGCCGACGGGACGATGGTGCGGATCTTCAACAAGGCCGGCGAGATCGCGATGGTCGCCCGGTTCGACCCGACGATCCTGCCGGGCATCGTCTCGATCCCCCACGGCCACCGTGACGCCAACGTCAACTTCCTGACCAGCACGCAGGACATCGATCCGCTGGGCGGGATGGCGCTGTATTCCGGCGTGCCGATCGAGATCGCGCCCGCCTGAACGCGACCTTTTGCACCCGCCGTGCCGAGCCCCGCGCCGAGCGTCGAACGGGGCGGGAAACGCCATGCGTTCGGCATGAACGCAGGCGTGCCGGCGGGTCGCGTCCGCGCGGGGGGAACCCCTCGCGCCTTCGGCCATTAACCCGGCAATGAACCATTTCGCCAAAATGCCGTCCGCGGCACTCGCCCTGGGCCTTTCGCTCGCCGTCGCCACCCCCGCCCTGGCACAGAGCGCGGGGACGGCCGGCACCGTGTTCGATGGCGACTGGCTGATCGTCGGTGGGGGCGCGGTCTATGGGCCGAGCTACGACGGGTCGGACGACTACGTGATCGATCCGGTCCCGGCGATCCAAGGCAAGCTCTTCGGCATCGGGATCAACGCCAAGAACTCCGGGCTGAGCCTCGATTTCATCAATGACGGCGGCAACAAGGTCAGCTTCGCGTTCGGTCCCAGTGCCCGGCTCCGCTCCAACCGCGCGGTCCACATCAAGGATCCCGTGGTCGAGCGCCTGGGCACCCTGAAGCGCGCGATCGAAGTCGGCGGGACCGCCGGGATCAGCTTCAACAAGCTGATCACCGGGTACGATACGCTGAGCTTCAGCGTCGATGGCCGGATCGATATCAACGGCTCGCACGGCGGTGTGGTGATCAACCCGGCGGTCAGCTACTTCACCCCGCTCAGCAAGGGCATCGCGGTCGTCATCGGTGCCGATGCCGAGCACGCCGATGACAAGTTCATGAACTACTATTTCTCCGTGACCCCGGCGGGCAACGCCGCCAGCGGCTTGCCGGTGTTTCAGGCCAAGGGCGGCTGGCGCAAGATCGGGGGCAGCGCGATCACCGCGTTCGACCTCGATGGCGACCTGACCAACGGCGGCCTCTCGCTCGTCGCCTTTGGCAGCTACTATCGCGAGATCAACGACGCCGAGTTCTCGCCGCTTGTGAGCATCCGTGGGTCGCGGGACCAATGGAACGGCGGGCTGGGCCTGGCTCTGGCGTTTTGATGCATTGGCTGCCCGCTGATTCTGGCGTTGCGTAGCTTAGGTGGCGCGCTCATGACAGGAGCACGACACGAAACGATACGCGGCGACAGGGGCAGGGCTTTGACGAACAGTGGAATTATGGCGCTCGGTGCGCTGGGGATGGGCCTGATGGCGCTTCCCGCCTCCGCGCAGGACGCATCGCCGACAATGGGCGGGCCTGGTGCCTTCAGCGGCGATTTCCTGATTGTCGGGGCGGGCGTGGCGGTCCTGCCGAGCTATGAAGGCTCGGACGATATCGTCGTCAGCCCGGCGGGCGCCATCGCCGGCCGCATCGGCGGGATCGGGATCAACGCCCGCTCGTTCGGCCTGGCGCTAGACTTCATCAACGACAGCAGCCGTAGCGGCGGCGTCGGTTTCACCCTGGGGCCGGTGTTGCGCTACCGCACCAATCGCTCGGGCCGGATCGTCGACGATGTCGTCGCCAAGCTGGGCAAGCTGAAGGGCGTGGTCGAGGCGGGGGTGGTCGCCGGGATCGACGTCAAGAAGGTCTTCAACCCGTACGATTCGCTCAGCTTCAGCGTGGATCTGCGGTGGGACGTGTCGGGCCGGGGCAGCGGGCTGATCGTCGCGCCGGGGCTCAGCTACCTGACTCCGGTGAGCAAGGGCATTGCGGTGGGCGGCGCGCTCAGCGCGAACTTCATCGACAACCGCTACGCGAACTACAACTTCTCCGTCTCGCCCGCCGGCAATGCGGCGAGCGGCCTGCCGATCTATACCGCGCGCGGCGGGCTCAAGGACGCCGGCGTCGGGGCGTTCACCGCGTTCGACCTCAACGGCGACTTCCTCGACGGCGGCCCGGCGATCGGCCTGGGCGCGATGTACTCGCGGCTGTTTGGCAGCGCGGCGGAAAGCCCGATCACCAGCATCCGCGGCCGCCGCAGCCAGCTGATTTTCGGGGCAGCCGCCAGCTATACTTTCTGAACCCGGTGCGTTAGACAGCGGCATCCCCGGGGAGCTCGCGTGAGCTGAGAGGTGGGTTTCGCGCCCTACGACCCGTCGAACCTGAACCCGTTAACACGGGCGGAGGGAGGGCGGCACGCGCGCTCCCATTCCGTCACCTGGAGTAAGCGCGCATGGCCGACATCAATTCAAAACTCGAGATCGGCGTCACCACCGGCCCGATCCGCGGCTCGAAGAAGATCCACGTCGGCCCGTTCAAGGTCGCCATGCGCGAGATCCACCTGGAGCCCAGCGCGGGCGAGCCCCCGGTCCGCGTCTACGACACCAGCGGCCCTTACACCGATACCGACGCCGCGATCGACATCCAGGCCGGTCTCCCGATGATCCGCCGCGACTGGCAGCTCGCCCGCGGCGACGTCGAGGAATACGCCCCGCGCGAAATCCGCCCCGAGGATAACGGCCAGCTCGGCCCCGACCGTTCGGGCGGCGTCCCCCCGTTCCCCACCGCGCTGCGCCGTCCGCTGCGGGCCAAGGCCGGCAAGAACCTCAGCCAGATGTACTACGCCCGCCAGGGCATCATCACGCCGGAGATGGAATACGTCGCCGAGCGCGAGAACCTGGGCCGCGCGCGCCTGGCC
>JBDSOM010000068.1:0-8737 GCA_039914785.1 Novosphingobium sp. | reverse complement strand
GTGGGGCGTGCGCGCGTATTCGTCCAAGGATCTGTACAACTGGGACGACCTCGGGCTGATCATCCCGCCGGACCTGAGCGACCCCACCTCGCCGCTCCACCCGGAGCAGGCGCACCTCGACCGGCCGCACATCCTCTACAATCCGCGCACCAAGAAGTTCGTCTGCTGGATAAAGCTGCTCGATCATGCCGGGCGGAAGTACCAGACGCGCAGCGTGCTCACCGCCGACAAGATCACCGGACCCTATACCTTGGTCCGCAAGGACATCATGCCGATCGGCATGAGCGCGGGCGATTTCGACCTGGTGGTCAGCCCCGACGACGGCAAGGCCTACATGTACTTCGAGCGCGTCCACACCGAGATGATCTGCGCCGACCTGACCGACGACTACACCGACTTCACCGGCTATTACACGACGCACTTCCCCACACTCGGCCCCCCGCTGGTGCGCGAGGCACCGGCCTACTTCCGGCGCCGGGGCAAGCACTACATGACGAGTTCGGGAGCGACGGGGTACTTTCCCAACCCTTCGGAGGTCGCGGTCGCCGGTACGTACCACGGGCCGTTCACCGTCCTGGGCGATCTCCACCCCAGTGACAAATCGCGAACCTCGTTCAACTCCCAGATCAGCGGGATCTTCAAGCACCCGAAGAAAAAGGACTTGTACATCGCGCTCGCGGATCGCTGGAGCGGCCCCCTGGCCGGTCCCGATTTCGAGAGCGGCCGGATGTCGGCGCTGATCCACAACGGCCTTGCGCGGCATTTCGGCACTCCGTCGATGGCCGTCCCACCGGCGGCGGGTGCGGCTTCTGTGGGGATGCCGGCCAGCACGCCGACGTCCGAGGCGCGCTACGTCTGGCTGCCGATCAAATTCGACGCGGCGGACCGGCCGACCATCGAGTGGCGCGAGGAATGGAGCCTGGACGAATTCGCCTGAGCGGACGCGCGGGCCGCTGGTCCCACCGGCCGGCAAGGCGAGGTCCAGGGTACGGCCCCTAGATCGCGTTGCGCCACGCTGCCTTGGCTACGTGAGCCATTCGTCGTACCTAACCGAACGGACGCGCGCGGCGTTGGGAATGTCGTCCCCAGGAGGCGCCTGAAAATCGTTCATGGCAAGGGTGAGCCCGATCGGCAGCGACGCCGCTGGCGCTTGGCGGCGACGTTGCTCGATCGAACGCGCTGCCGTGAATACACCCCGCGTTCACACTGAGCCGGCCTAATCTTCGCGTTTCGTGATGGATTTGGATGGAAGTCGATCTATATCTGTCACATCGACCGCTGCTGGTTGAGCCGTCTGGGAGTTGAATCATGATCCGTAAAACCGTTGCCGCAGCCCTGCTGTCGCTGACCGCCATTTCCGCCGCTCATGCGCAGCCCGCCGCTCCCGCTGCGGCTCCGGCCGCTTCGGCAACCGCCGCGAAGTACACCACCGCCGATACCGATCTGGGCACCTTGCTCGACGATCCGGCCGCCAAGGCGATCCTGGTGAAGCACCTCCCGGCGCTCGTCGCCAACCCGCAGCTCGAGCAGGGGCGTTCGATGACGCTCAAGCAGCTTCAGGCTTACGCGGGCGACACCGTGACCGACGAAGTCCTCGTCAAGATCGATGCGGATCTCGCCAAGCTGCCGAAGTAAGCACGGCTCCGGCGTCGCCGGCCCGGCTGGGGCGGGGACGACCAAGATCGAAATTCGCTCGGGGCAGGGACGGCGGCCGCCATTCCTGCCCCGATTGCTATTTGAAGCCGACCGCCGCGCGCGGATTTCCGCCGACGACGAACGTGCCGTGCGCCTTGGCGTTGGAACTGTTCCCGACCCAGACGTCGAACGTGCCGGGATCGATCACCCAGCCGCGCTCGGCCGCATTCCAGTAACGGACGCTTTGCTCGTCGAGTTCGAACGAGACGGTGCGGCTCTCGCCGGGCTTCAGCGTGATCCGCTCGAACCCCTTGAGCTCGCGCACCGGACGCGAGGCGCGGCCGGACCGTTGGTGGATATACAGCTGGACGACCTCGTCGCCGGCGCGCTGGCCCGAGTTGGTCACCGTGGCCGCGACGGTGACTTTACCGCCGGGGGCCAGTTCGCCGGTGACAGTCGGCTCGCCGATCGCAAAGCTGGTATAGCTGAGCCCAAAGCCGAACTCGTACAGCGGCGTGGACGGCGTATCCCAATAGCGCTTGGCGGCCTCGGCCGGCGCGTGGGTCGTGTTGTGCGCGTAATACATGGGGATCTGACCGACCGAGCGCGGCCAGGTGATCGGAGTCTTGCCCCCTGGATTGACGTCGCCGAACAGCGCGCGAGCCACCGCGGTGCCGCCGCGCGTGCCGGGATACCACGCTTCGAGGATGGCCGGCGCCTTGTCGGCGATGCCCGTGAGGTCGAGCGGCCGACCGTTCATCAGCACCACGACCACCGGCTTCCCGGTCGCGACCGCGGCGTCGAACAGCTTGCGCTGGTCGCCCGGCAGTTGAAGATCGGAACGCGACGCTCCCTCGCCGGACATGGTCGCTTTTTCGCCCAGGGCGAGGATGATCACATCGGACGCGCTCGCCAGGTCGACCGCCCGCTTGAACTCGGCGTCGGCCTGGGCGGCATCCCACGGGGTCACCTTCACCCCGCTCATCGCGTCGAACGGCGAGACCGTGTTGCGCTTGATCTGGACGCCGGGGGCGGTGTCGACCGTGGCGGTTTTCCCCACGCGGTCGCGAACGCCCGCGAACAGCGTCACCGTTTCGGCCAGGTCGTGCTTGAACACCCAGGACCCGAGCGTGTCGATCCGGCTGTCGGCGAGTGGTCCGATCACCGCGACCTTGCGATATGCACCGGCTGCCAGCGGGAGGACCGCGCCGTCGTTCTTGAGCAGCACCAGTGATCTTTCCGCGGCGACTTGCGCGGCGTCGCGGTGCGCGGGCGTGGCCAGGATCACGGCCGCCTGGCCCTCGTCGACGTAAGGGTTCTCGAACAAGCCCATGCGGAACTTGGCGACGAGGATGCGGCGCACCGCCTGGTTCAGCGTTGCTTCGGGCAGTTTGCCCTGGCGGACCGCCTGGACCAGCGTCGTCGTAGCGCCAGGGCCGAACGACATTTCCATGTCGTTGCCGGCGGTGATGGCGCGGATCGCGGCGTCGGCCTGGTCCCTGGCGAAGTGCTGCGTGGCCTGGTTGTTCACGCCGTTGGCATCGGAGACGACCCAGCCCTTGAACCCGAGTTGGCCGCGCAGGACATCGGTGAGCAGCCACCTGTTGCCCGACGCGGGGATGTCGTTGAGATCCATGTAGGCGCTCATGACGTTGCCGGCCCCGGCCTTGATCGCCGCGGCGAACGGCGGGAGGTAGACATTGTAGAGCTCGGCGTCGGAGATCCAGGCGCTGTCGTAGTCGCGGCCGCCCACCGATGCGCCGTAGCCCATGAAGTGCTTGGGGCCGGCGATGATGTGGCCGGGCGCGCCGATCCGCGCGCCCTGGAAGCCGCGGACTTGCGCGCGGCCCATCGCTGCGCCGAGGTAGGGGTCTTCGCCCGCGCCTTCGACGATGCGGCCCCAGCGCGGGTCGCGGGCGATATCGACCATCGGCGCGAACGCCCAGTGGATGCCGACCGCGCGGGCTTCGGCGGCGGCGATGGCCTGGCCGCGCTCGGCCGTCGCGGGATCGAACGACGCGGCGTTCGCGAGCGGCACGGGGAAGATCGTCCGGAACCCGTGGATCACGTCGAAGCCGAACAGCAGTGGGATCTTCAGCCGGCTTTCGGTGACCGCGATGCGCTGGAACCGGTTGATGATCGCCGGTTCGGTGACGAACAGCAGCGACCCGAGCTTGCCCTCGCGCACCTGGACGTCGATCGCCGGGTTGGGGCCGAACACGAACTGCTGGCCGACCTGCCCGACTTTCTCCTCGAGCGTCATCTGCGCGAGGAGGGCGTCGGCGCGCGCTTCGGCCCGATCGGTCTGCGCGTCTGCCTGAACGGGGGCGGCGGATTGGGCCTGAGCCTGATTGGCGGGTAACTGCAAGGCCACCACAATGGCCGCGCTCGCCAGCATTCCGAGCCGATATTTGCCCATCTCATCCATCCCGTGTCGCGGCGCTCACATGGCTGCCGCGCGCATCGGGATGGACGAAAAACGCGCGGGTGTGAAGCGTCCAGACCGGGCTAGAGCGGCCGCTGATCGTAGACCCACAGCGCGGTGATCTTGCCGTCGCGGTCGATCTCGTAGACCGCGATCGAGGCCAGGGTGCTGTAGTCGCCGTCGTCGGCAACGGGGTGCTTCTGGTTGGAGCGTTCCTCGCTTTCCAGATAGACCAGGCCCGACTTGCCATCCGCCGCGGGCACTTCGCGCAGCCGCCAGATCCGGCCCTTCCACCAGCTGTAGTTCGCCCACTGGGTCAGCAGCCCGGCATAGCTCGGCCAATCGTTGCGGACGCCGAAATTGCCGACGCGGCGGAATTTCTGGCGGTCGACGAGGTCGCCCAGCGGCTCCCAATCCGCCGCGGTGATCGCCGGCTGCTTTGGCTTGTTCACGACGCGGTCCATGACCGTGAGGAACGCCAGCACTTTCTGGCTCAGCGGCCCGTTCGGCTGCCGCTTCGCCTCGTCGAGGGTGAGCAGCTGCCGGGGCGGGATAGCGACCGCGGCGGGGGAGGCTGCAGTGGGCTTGGCGGCGGGCTCTGCGGCGTGGCCGGGGTTGGCCCCGAGCAAGGTGCCCGCAGCTAGGGCGATCAGGAATCTGGCCGTCATGTGGTATCTCCTCAGTGGCGCGTCATGCGCCGAACGCCGGGTTTTCTCCCGACCGGTCGACTGCGAACCTGGCGGCGCCCGGCGACGTTTCGGCGTGCGTCCGCTCGAGCCGGCGATAGCTGAAGCGCCACTGCCCATCCGCGCCGCGCACGTATGTTTCGTGATAGAAGCCAAAGCCCCGTAGCCACTGCTTTTCGCCGCCGCGATGCCAGAACAGGTTGTCTTCCATCGCCCAGACGCCGGTGGCGTTGTCGCGGTCCTGGAACGCGATAACCGGGGTGTGGCAATGGTGGACCGTGGTCACCCCCGCCATCAACGCCGCCAGGGCATCGGCCGCCGCGCGCCCGCCGACCAGCGGCTCGGCCCCGATCGACATGGCGACGTAATCGTCGCTGTGGAGGGCCGCGTACGTGTCCCAATCCTTCTGGTCGACCGCGTGATCTCGGCGGCCTTTCAGATCGTGGATCGCCTGCAGCGCGATCAGGTGGTCGAGGGGGCTCCTCGGGCCGGCATCGCTCATGGAGTGCGTATCGCTCATCACAGCATGATCTGACCGCCATCGGCGTTCAGCGTCTGGCCGGTGAGGTAGTGCCCATCGTCGCTCGCCAGGAACACGGCGATCGGGGCGATGTCCTCCTCCGGCCGGCCGAAGCGGCGCAGCGAGATCTCGTCGTAATACTTTTGCGCGCGTTCGGGATTGGCGTTGAGGGCCTTCTCCGCCGACGGGCTGAGCGCCGCCGGGTTGATCACGTTCACGCGGATGCCGAACTGGCCCCACTCCCGCGCGGCCGAGCGCGACAGGCCGCGGATGCCCTCCTTGTTGGCGCCGTAGATGCCGTCGCCGGGCTCGCCGTAGATGCCCTGGCGGGTGCCGAAGTTGATCACCGACCCGCCGCGCTCGCGCAAGTACGGGAAGGCGGCCTGCATGTGATACAGCGTGCCGAACAGCCCCGATCCGAAAGTCAGGGCGATGGAATCGTCGGTGATGTCCTCGATCTTCGCCTGGCGGGTCGCCTGGGCGTTGTTGACGAGAATATCGATGCGCCCGAAGGCCTCGGCTGCAGCGGCGATTGTCCGGTTGACGTCGGCACGGACGGCGACGTCGGCCTGGACGCCGATCACGCGGGCGCCTGGCAAGGTTTGCAGCTGAGCTGCGGCCGCCTGGATCGCATCCTCGCGCCGGCTCGAGATGACCACCGCCGCACCGTCACGGACAAAGGCCTTGGCGATGGCGAGGCCAATCCCCTGGCTCGCGCCGGTGACGATCGCTACTTTTCCGTCGAGTCTGTTCACAGCATCTTCTTTCGTTATGTTTCGTCGAACTGGCTATCGGCCCAGTCTTCGGTCTCGCCGGGCTTCAACCGCACGCGCGGAGGCTTGCCCGACGGCGTCTTCAGATCGAAGCCGATGGGCTCGACGCCGTCTTCCATCTGGATGCCGAACGCGGCGGCGGCCCAGCCCAGCATGACGTACTGGCCGAGCGTGAAGACCAGATCCATGAGTTGCGGCTTGGTGTAATGGCTCGCGAGCGTCGCCCAGGTCGCATCGGTGACTTTCGAGGTTTCCCACAGCTCGTCGACGCAGCGCAAGATCGCGGCGTCCAGTTCACTCCACGATCCTTCGTCGGGTCCTACCCCCACGGCGGCGATCTGCTCCAGCGTCATGCCCAGGTTCAGTGCGTAGCCGACATGGTAGTGCCACTCGTAAAGCGACTGCATCAGCCACGCGATGCGCAGCGTAACCAGTTCGCGGGCCCAGGCGGGCGCGGTGTTTTCGATCAGGACATGCTTGCCCAGGTTGTTGAAGGCCATGGCCAGCGGCGGGTGGGTCGCCAGGACCATCTGCATGTTCGTTTTGGAGCCATTTTCCCATGCGCCGGGCTCGCCCCAGTAAGCGAACACCGCGCGCGCTGCGTCGGTCCATTGATCGCGGGGCAGGGGCGGGATGCGAATGCCGCGATCCGCTGCGCCGTCGCTGGGGAGAGGGTCGTTCGTCATCGTGCGCCGCGCAGGTCCTCTGGTGAAAGGCGATTCGCATTGCCGCCATTAAGTTGGGCGACTGCCTAACATCAAGGCCGTGAGAGCTGCAACGGGTTTGTCCTCAAGATCGCCATCCGAGAAATATCTTGGGCAGATGCCCGAATCCAGGCCAGTGCCAGGGGGCTTGCTGGACCTCTGGCCCGGCGCGTATGGCGAGCCGATGAGCCGAACCGCCATTCTCGATGCAGCCGAAGCGATCATGCGCGACGAAGGCTATGCCGCTGTCAGTTCGCGTAAGGTGGCGAGCGTGGCCGGGCTCAAGTCGAAGCTCGTGCATTACTACTTCCAGACGATGGACGATCTGTTCGCCGCCCTGCTGCAGCGGGTCGAGGAGCGTCATTTCCAGGGGCTGTGCACGGCGATCGCCTCGAGCGACCCGCTGGCCGCGCTGTGGAAGCTGAGCATCGCTGCGAACCTGCCGCGCCTGCACAAGGAGTTCGTGGCCCTGGCGACGCACCGCGAGCGCTTGCGCCTGGACATCGCCCGGTCGGCGGAGCGCACCCGCTCGATCTACGCCGCCGCGGTGACACGGGCGATCGAGGATCGTGGCCTCGACAGCGGATCGTTTCCGCCGCTGGCCCTCGCGATCATCATGGACGGCGTGGCCCGGGTGATCAACACGGACAAGGAGCTTGGCACCTCCGCCGGGCACGCCGAGGCGATCGCCTTCGTCGAGGGTTTTCTGGCGAGTGCGCCTGCGGACGAGGCGCGCTAGCTGCCGAAACCCACCCGGACATCCTCCGATGACGACCGAGTGATCGGGAACACGGAACCCTTGAGCGCCGGCCCACGCACGACGGTCGCGACGATCGCCGGATCGATCCTGAGCACGGAGTAGCCCCCGACCGCGCCTGCGCCGAACCCGGGCGCGAAAATGCGCATCGGCCGATCGATCACCCCTTCGACGACGGCGTCATGGATCGCCAGCGGGATGCTCGCGGCGGACGTGTTCCCCACGCCCTGGATGTTGAAATAGAGTTGATCGGGGGTCAGCCCGGCTTCGACCGCCAGTTCCGTCACCATGGTCTTGTTGGCCTGGTGCGGCACGACGAGATCGATGTCGTCGATCATCTTGTCGCCGCCGTGGATTCCGGGGATTTCGCGCAACTCGCCGAGCATCTGGATCAGATACCGCTGCGCCAGCGCGCGCACCGGGGGGCCATAGACCGTAATATTGTTGTCGAAATCGGGATTGGGCCAGACGATCGCGTTCACTTCCTTCTGGGGGCCGCTGGCGTAAGTCTGGACGATGTCGATGTCCGGCTCGCTGCCGGCGGGGGCTGGGGCGATGACCATCGCCGCCGCACCGTCGCCGAACAGCATCCGCGAGGTCCGCACGTTGCCGATCTTGTCGGAGAACTTCTCGGCGCAGACGAGCAGCACCGGGCGATTGACCTCGTCGAGGATGCGCAGGGCTTCGGACAACCCGTAAGGCATCCCGGCGCAGGCGGCGACGATGTCGCTGGAATTGTGCGTCTGGTAGATACCGAGTTCGGCCGACAGCCAGGTGGCTACCGAGGGGATCAGCCGGATGCTGGTGCAAGAGCAGAACAGCACCGCGCCGATCTCGCTGGGCTGGCGGCCCGAATGCGCGAGCGCACTGCGCGCCACGTCGAGTGAAATCTCCTCGATCGCGCGGTTGGTGTAGCACCGCGCTTCGATCCCGGTCTTCGAACTGATTTCCTGCGCGGTCATCGGCGACCAGTTCATGGCCGAGTTGCGAATGACGTCTTCGTTGGTGCAGATTTGTTCGCCGGGGCTGGCGGCGAGGGCTTCGAGCTTGGGCATCACGGTGAACTTCTGCCGCACCATCACTGGAGGATATGGCCGGACCGGCTGCTGCGGCTCGACCGCGGCGCGCGGCGGGATCGGCGGCGAGGGTGCGGCTTGCGCGTCCTTCACCCGGTTGATGAAGGCAAGTACCTCACGGTTGCGAGGTTCGAAGACGATCACGAAATCATCGTCGTCGA
>JBDSOM010000182.1:0-14965 GCA_039914785.1 Novosphingobium sp. | reverse complement strand
CGGAGGGCGCACACACCGCGCCTATTTTGGCTAACATCGCGCAGCGCGAAGGCATCGCGATGCCGATCGTCGAGGCCGTGGCCCGCCTGCTGGCTGGCGAGCGCGGCGAGCGCGATGTCGAGCAGGGTGGTCGGCAGGATCGCCAGCGGCAGGAGCAAGTCGTGGTCGCTGTTGCGCCCGTGCGGGAACATCACCTCGGGCACCAGGAACAGGAACGCGGTCGCGACCAGGGCCAGGACCGAGCTCAGCACCATCGCGTCGCCGACGGTGTTGGCGGGGTGTTTCTCGTCCTCCGACAGCCGCTGGGCCAGGCCGCGCTTCTGCCCGAGCGTGCACAGCTGGCCAGCCAGCTCGATGATCACCATGGCGAAAGCGAACCGGCCCAGCGCCTCCGCCCCGTACAGCCGCCCGGCGATGAACAGGAACGGCAGGCGCGCGGCGAGGCGCAGCAGGAAGCCGATGAAATTTGTCCGCCCGCCCTTCGCCAGGGCTTGGATATCACTGTGCCCGGTATCAGCCGTCAAGCGCCGGACCCTTGTTCGGCGCGCAGCGGGCGGGCGAGCAGTTCGCCGACCATCGCGCTCGCCGACGTCTCGCCAGCCAGCAGGCGGGCCACGGCCTCGACGATCGGCATCGCGATGCCTTCGCGCTGCGCGATGTTAGCCAAAATAGGCGCGGTGTGTGCGCCCTCCGCGACGCTGTTCTTGCCCGACAGCGCCTCGGCCGCGCCCAGCCCCTCGCCCAGCGCCTTGCCCAGCGAGAAGTTGCGGCTCGAGGTGGACGAGCACGTGAGCACCAGATCGCCGAGCCCGCACAAGCCCGACAGCGTCTCCGCCCGCGCGCCGCGCGCCAGGCCGAAGCGCAGCATTTCGGCATAGCCGCGCGCGATCAGCGCGGCGCGGGCGTTCTGGCCCAGTTGCAGCCCTTCGACGACGCCGCAGGCGATCGCGAGCACGTTCTTGACCGCGCCGCCGACTTCCGCGCCGATCAGGTCGTCCGAATAGTACGGCCGCAGCGCCGGCCGGGCGATCAAGGCTGAAAGCCGCCGCCACTGGATATCCCCGCCCGAGCAGGCCAGCGTCACCGCGGTGGGCAGGCCGGCCGCGACTTCGTGCGCGAACGTCGGCCCGGACAGCACCGCGAGCTTGGCAGCCGGCGCGGCCTGCGCCGCGACTTCGGTCATCAGCCGGCCGGTCGCCGCCTCGATCCCCTTGGCGCACAGCACGATGTCCCCGGCGTAGCCGGGCAGCCCCGCCAGCACGCGGGCGAGATGCTGGGCCGGCGCGACCAGCAGCAGCGCGTCCAGCGCGGCGAGATCGCCAAGGTCGCCGGTCGCGCGGATCGCGGCGTTCAGGGTGGCGCCGGGAAGAAACAGGCTGTTGGTATGGCGGGCGTTGATCTCCTCGACCAGTTCGCTCTCGCGCGCCCAGACCAGCACGCCCGTACCGTCGCCGGCCAACGCCTGCGCCAGCGCGGTGCCCCAGGCTCCTGCGCCGATGACCCCGATCGTTCCGCTCATCCCTTGACCCCCGCCCCGCGTACCGGCTCCGCGTCCGGATCGAGCGGCCAGCGCGGCCGCGGCGAAAAGTCGAGTGGGTCGTCCTGACCCAGCGCCAGCCGCTCGATCCCGGCCCAGCCGATCATCGCCGCATTGTCGGTGCACAGCCCCAGCGGCGGTGCGACGAAGCGCAAACCGTGCTCGGTCGCCAGCGTCTGCAGCGCGGAACGCATCGCCTGGTTGGCCGCAACCCCGCCCGCGACGACCAGTGCGCTGACCTCGCCCGCCTTGGCGAGCGCAATGCGCGTGCGGTCGATTACGCAGTCGATTGCGGCCTGCTGGAACGACGCGGCGATATCGGCATCCGAATAGCTGTCGCCGAGCGGTCCCTGCTTCGCCCTGAGCACCGCGCTCTTGAGCCCGGCGAAAGAAAAATGCGGCTCGCCGCTGCCCACCAGCGGACGCGGCAAGCGGACCGCCTTGGGGTTCCCCGTCGCCGCGATGCGCTCGACCGCAGGGCCGCCGGGAAAACCCAGCCCCAGGATCTTCGCGGTCTTGTCGAACGCCTCGCCCAAGGCATCGTCGATCGTGGTCGCCAGGCGGCGATAGTCGCCCAGCCCTTCGACCCGCAGGATCTGGCAGTGCCCGCCCGAAACCAGCAGCAGCAAGTATGGATATTCGAGCGTAGGATCGGCCAGGCGTGGCGACAGCGCATGGCCTTCGAGGTGGTTCACCGCGATCAGCGGCTTGTCGCTCGCCATCGCCAGCGCCTTGGCGGTGACCAACCCGACCATGACGCCGCCGATCAGCCCCGGCCCGGCAGTCACCGCGACGGCATCGACATCGGCAAGGGTCATGCCGGCATCGGCCAGCGTCGCCGCGATCAGCGGGGCGAGGCGTTCGGCATGCGCGCGGGCGGCGATCTCGGGAACGACGCCGCCGTACGGGCGATGCTCGTCGTCCTGCGAAGCGATGCGTTGGGCCAGGATGACGCGGCTATCCGTGACCAGCGCGGCGGCGGTCTCGTCGCACGACGATTCAATGCCGAGAACAACTCTCATGGACGCACCCTCATCGCGGGTTTCCCTGACGCAGATTGGCGGGTAGCACAAGCCGCGATGCCCGATCTTTCCCGACCGCCCGATCTTCCGCGGCCGCCCGTGCGCCCCTACCGCTTGGGCACCCGCCGCTCCCCCCTCGCCATGGCCCAGGCCGAAGAGGCGCGCGCGCGCCTGGTCGCGGCGCATGGCCTGCGCGAGGGCGACATCGAACTCGTCCCAGTGACCGCCAGCGGCGACCGGATCCAGGACCGTCCGCTGGCCGATATCGGCGGCAAGGCGCTGTGGACGAAGGAGCTCGACGAGTGGCTGCTCGCCGGGGAAATCGATTTCGCGGTCCATTCGCTGAAGGACGTCGAAACGATCCGTCCGCCCGGAATCGCCATCGCCGCGATCCTCCCGCGCGAGGACGTGCGCGATGTGCTGGTCGGCGCGGCCTCGATCGTCGCGTTGCCGCAAGGGGCGCGGATCGGCACCAGCGCGCCGCGCCGGGCAGCGCAACTCCTCCATGCCCGGCCCGACTGCAAGATCGTCCCGTTCCGCGGCAACGTCGCAACCCGGCTGGCGAAGCTCGCCGCGGGCGAGGCCGATGCGACGCTGCTCGCCGCCGCCGGGCTCAACCGCCTGGGCGAGACCGGGGTGGGCCATCCGCTCGCCGCCGACGAATGGCTACCCGCCCCGGGCCAGGGCGCGATCGCGATCGAATGCCGGACGAACGACACGGCGACGATCGCGCTGCTCGCGGGGATCGATCATCAGCCCAGCCGCGCCGAAGTCACCGCCGAACGCGCGCTGCTCGCGGCGTTGGGCGGGAACTGCCACAGTCCGATCGCCGTGCTCTCGCGGTGGGAGGGCGACCGGCTGACCTTGCGCGCGGCGCTGTTCAGTCCCGACGGGTCCGAACGCGTCGAGGGCCAGGTCTCGTTCACCGGCTCGTTCGCGGCCGGCGACATGCAGGCGCCAGCCCGCCTTGCCGCCGACTTGCTGGAGCGGGCGGTCCCGGCCATCGCCGACCACTTCGCCGGACCCCAGTCGGCCGGACCCCAGCCGGCCAGACCCCAGCGGGTACGATGATCCCGCTGATCGTGATCCGCCCGCAGCCGGGCGCGGACACGACCGCCGCCGCCGCCAGGGCGCTGGGCCTGGACCCGCGCGTCTTTCCGCTGTTCGCGGTCGAGCCGGTGAACTGGGAGCCGCCCGAGCCCGCGACGATCGACGCCCTGCTGATCGGCAGCGCCAATGCCGTGCGTCACGCCGGGCCGGACCTGGCGCGGTTCCGGGACAAGCCGGCGTATGTGGTCGGCCAAACCACCGCAGCCGCATGCCGCGATGCCGGGCTGACGATCGCGGCAGTGGGCAGCGGCGGTCTCGAACCCGTCCTGGCGACCGTCACCGCGCACCGCCACCTGCTCCGCCTCGCCGGGCGCGAGCGCTTGACGTTGCATCCCCCGGCGGGCGTCACGCTCATCGAACGGATCGTGTACGCCAGCATTCCACTGCCGCTGCCCGGCGAGCTCACCGAACTGTTGCGCACGCCTGCGGCCGTGCTGATGCACTCCGCTGCCGCCGCCGAACACTTCGCGGCCGTATGCGCCCATCTGTCGCTCGACCGCACGCGGCTCTCGCTCGTCACCATCGGCCCGCGCGTCACTGCGGCTTGCGGCGCGGGATGGGCGCAAGTCGTCACCGCCGCCGCGCCCGATGACGCGGCATTGCTGGCGCGGGCCCGTCAGTTGTGTCAAAACCACGATGGGACGCCAGGGACCGTGGCTGATTAGCGAAGGCGGGGAATGCAGGACGAATATTTGAGCCAACCGCGCGTTACGCCGCGCGCTACCGGAACCGGGCGCGTCATCCTGGCCGTGAGCCTGCTCGCCTTCGTGCTCGGCGCGGTGCTGGTCGGCTGGGTCGCGTGGCGCAGCGGCCTGACGCTCGACCGCGTGATTGGCCGCGAGCCACCGCGCCTCGCCACTTCCGCCGCGTCGCGCACCGCCTCCTCGCCCACCAATCCCGCCACGCCCGCACCGCTCGCGGCCAATCAGGCCGTGGCCCAAGGCGCGCTCGACCAACGCATCGGCGCGCTCGAGCAGCGGCTCGCCCGGCTCGATCTCCAGGCCGAAGCAGTATCGGGCAACACCGCGCGGGCCGAGGCCCTGCTGATCGCGTTCGCGGCGCGGCGGATGATCGATCGCGGCGTGCCGCTCGGCTATCTGGAAGATCAGCTGAAAGTCCGCTTCGCCGACGCCCAGCCCAATGCGGTCGCGACGATCGTCGGTGCCGCCGCCCGCCCCATCACGCTCGACCGGCTGGCCGCGCAACTTCAGGCGATGGCCCCGGCGCTGGCCCGGGCACCGCGTGAGGAATCCGGGTGGTCGCGGATCCGGGACGAGGTTTCCAGCCTGTTCGTGATCCGCAGTGAAGCCCGTGACGAGCAAGATTCTTCGGTCCATATCGACCGCGCGCTGCTCAAGTTGCGGGCCGGCCGGATCGACGATGCGGTAACCGAAGTGCGCCGGTTGCCCGGCGCTGCCACCGCCGCCAACTGGATCGGGGCGGCGCAGCGCTACCAGCAAACGCAGCGCGCGCTCGACCTGATCGAAAGCACCGCGCTGATCGAACCGCGCCGGCTAAGCGATGGCGTGGGACAGAATATCGAAGCGCCCAGCCCCCTGGTCACGCCGCCCCTGGTTACGCCTCTTCAGGTCACGCCGGCACCGACAGCGCCAAGCGCATAGCCCCGCAACGCCCGATCCGGATCAGCCCGCGCCGTCGCGCAACAGCGCGGGCAGCTTTCCACTGATCCCGCGCGCCTCATCCATGAAAAAGCGCTTGAGCGTGGGCGAGCGTTGGACCGCCCCCATGCCGAGGCGGCGGAGCGCCGAAGGCAGCCGGCCCGGGATGCCGAACAGCCGGTTGATCCCATCGGTCGCCACCGCCACGCTGAACGTATCGAGGCTGCGCCAGCGCTCGTAGCGCGCCAAAAGCTGGGCATCGCCGGGCTCCATCCCCAGGCGCAGCCCGTCGCTCAGCACTTCGACGAGCGCGCCGACATCGCGCAGGCCCAGGTTCAGTCCCTGGCCGGCGATCGGATGGATCCCGTGCGCGGCATCGCCGACGACTACCAGGCGCTCCGCGGTAAGCTTGCCGGCGTGGTGAAAGTTCAGCGGATAGGACATCCGCGGGGCCGCCAACTCGACTTTGCCGAACAGCCCGGCCATGCGCCGTTCGACCTCGGTCAGGAACGCGCGCTCGCCCAGCGCCAGGACGCCGGCCGCATCGCGCTCGGCGATCGTCCAGACCAGGGCGGAGCGATGCCGACCGTCCGGCATGTCGAGCAGCGGCAGCAGCGCGAACGGCCCGGCGGGGTAGAATATTTCCCACGCCACATTTTCATGCGGTTTGTCGTGTGTCAGCGCGGTGACGATCGCGCGATGATGGTAGTCCCACTTGGCGGCGACGATCCCTGCTTCGTCGCGGGTCGGCGATTGGCGCCCTTCTGCAGCGACCAATAGTGCACCTTCGAGCCGTGTGCCGCCCCCTAATTCCACCGCCACGCCGTGTGCGGTCCGGCTCCGCTCCACGACCTCGCTCGAGGGGTGCCAGGCGATCGCCGCCTCATCGCGAGCAGCCGCGAACAACGCCTCGCGGATATCGCGATTGGCGAACATGCGGCCCAAGGATCCCTCGCCGGGTTCGGGCCGGAAGTCGATCCGACCGGGCTTCATCCCGTCCGTCACCGCGATCGCCGCGATCGGGCAGCCCAGTGGGGCGAGGCGATCCGCCAGGCCGATGTTGGTGAACAGGTTCCAGCTCGCGGTGGAGATTGCCGACGCGCGGCCGTCGAAGCCCTCTGCGGTGAGGGTGGCGGGGTCGGCCCGGTCGACGACATGGCTGGTCAGCCCGGCGCGCGCCGCGGCCAGCGCCAGGGTCATGCCGACGAGCCCGCCGCCGAGGATCACGAGATCGCGCTGTTCGTTCATGCCGTGCCTGCCTGTACCATGGCCTGCCTTTGCCGGATGCTGGGCCCCGGTGCAATTGGTCCGCGACAATCGACGACAGCGGCGCGCTTGAAAAGGCCTGGCGATCCCGGCACAGCGCGGGTTCATGGAAGACCGCCCGCCGATGCCCCGCTGCCGCCTGCTGCTTGCGCTCCTGTGGAGCATGCTGGCGCTGTCGTTCGCCCAGCCGGCGTTCGCGCAGCCGGCCGCGCCCACGCACATCACCGCCGAGTTGATCGCCGAAGCGCCCGCCGAACCGGGCGAGGCCGTCACGCTGGCGTTTCATATGCGCCCGAGCGAGGGCTGGCACGGCTACTGGGCCAACCCCGGCGACGCGGGCTTCGGGATGGCGCTGAAGTGGACGCTGCCCCCGGGCGTCAAAGCCGGCGCGCTGCGCTATCCGGTGCCCGAAACGCTGATCGTCTCCGGCCTGATGAACCACGTCTACGAGCACGACTATGCCGTGCTCGTGCCGCTGACCGTGCCCGCCGATGCCCGGCCTGGCGCGCGGTTGCCGGTGGCGGTCGAGGCGAACTGGCTGGCCTGCACCGATCAGGTCTGCGTGCCCGAGCGGGCGACGCTGCAGACGGTGGTGACGGTCGCTGCCCCGGCTGCCGCCCCAGCGGCCACACCGGCGCAGGACCCGCGCTTCGACGCCTGGCGCGCCCGGTTGCCCGCCCCGCTCGGCGCCACCGCGCGGTTCGCGCTGACCGGCGACCGCATCCGTCTCGCCATCCCCCTTCCGGCCAGCCTGCCGCTCGAAAATCCGCACTTCTTCGCCGCGAGCGAGCACGTGACCGCTTACGCCGCGCCGCAAGTGTTCCGCCGCCAGGGTGACCTGCTGATCGTCGAGCTGGCCCGGCCGACCGTCGCCGCCGCCGCACCCGGCGAGCTGGCGGGAGTCCTGCGCCTCAATGCCGCGGGCGACGGGGTGGAGATCGCCGCCGCCCCCGGCCTTGTGCCCACCGGCGGCGAACTTGTGACGCCGACCGCGACGCCCCCCGCCCTCGCCGCGTTCCCGCTGCTGCTGCTCGGCGCGCTGCTCGGCGGCTTGCTGCTCAACGTCATGCCCTGCGTCTTCCCGATCCTCAGCCTCAAGGCGCTGAGCCTGGCCCGCGCCGGCGAGAGCGAGGCGCACGCGCGAGGCGAGGGGCTCGCCTACGCCGCCGGCGTGGTCACCGCCTGCCTGATCCTCGGCGCGCTGCTGCTGGCGCTGCGCGCTGCCGGCAACGAGATCGGCTGGGCGTTCCAGCTCCAGGAGCCAGGCGTCGTCGCTGCGCTCGCGCTGCTGACGGTCGCGATCACCGCCAATCTCCTCGGCGTGTTCGAGCTGTCCGTCCCCGGCTTCACCCAATCCGGCAGCAAGTCGGGCGCGTTCGCCACCGGGCTGCTCGCGGCCTTCGTCGCCACGCCCTGCACCGGACCGTTCATGGCCGCGGCGATGGGCGCGGCGCTGCTGCTGCCCGCGCCCTGGGCGCTCGCGCTGTTCGCGGCGCTGGGGATCGGCATCGCCCTGCCGTTCCTGGCGATTGCCTTCGTGCCGCCGCTGCGCCGCCGCATGCCGCGCCCCGGCGCCTGGATGGTCCGGTTCCGCCAGTGGATGGCGCTGCCCATGGCGCTGACCGCCGCCGCGCTGCTGTGGCTGGCGAGCAGGCTCGGCGGCTGGAGCTTCGCCGCTGGCTGCGCTGTCCTGGCAATCGCGCTCGTCGTCCTGCTGGCGCTGGCCGGCCGCCGCCAGCGTGCGGGTCGCTCGGCACGAGGGCTGGTTCTGGCCGGAGCCCTCATGCTGACGCTCGTCGGCGCGTTCGGCCTGCCGCGCCTCGCCCACGCGCCCAGCGCCGAAGTGCCAAGCCTGCTGCCCAGCAAGTCGTTCAGCGAGGCCGCGCTCGACGAAGCGCGCAAGTCCGGCAAGCCGGTCTTCGCCTATTTCACCGCCGACTGGTGCCTGACCTGCAAGGTCAACGAACAAGTCGCGATCGAGCGCGAGACCACCCGCGCAGCCTTCGCGAAGGCCGGCGTGGTGGTGCTCAAAGGCGACTGGACCCGCCGCGATCCCACCATCACTCGGTATCTTACCGCCCATGGGGCTGCAGGAGTGCCACTCTACGTGTGGTATCCTGCTGGAGGTGATGCGAGGGTCCTGCCGCAAGTGCTGACACCGTCGATGCTGGCCGGAATCGTTTTATGATCCGAGCTCATGGTCGAGCCGTCCGTGCTTTCACGACAATGCTGTGGCCACTGGAGATGAGGGAAACCAAGCGCCTCTGTTTTCTCGTGTAACGCGAAATTATCGTGAAAATTCGAAGTGTGGCTCGGAAATCCTCGCGGCGGATAGGCTGAATTCTGGGCCTATTTAACGCGGTGCTCACTAAGAATAACGGGAAAGCTATTCCTAAACACGCCAACCGAAATGTGCGGAGCGGGGAAATTCGCGCCCGACTTTGCTGCGGCATTTGAAGATCGGCATTCTCTCGACCTTTTGGCTATCGCCGCCGAATTCGTTCGCCGCTCGCCATATCGGTTCTTGCATGGGACGCATACGTGACTGTGGATCTCGTCTTTGGCAATCGCCTTGCTCAAATTGCCTTGCCGCACAAAACGTACGCCGCTTACACGTCATCGGAAACTGTCTGATCTCAAGAGTATTTTTGCTCGATCATTCCGCATCGCAGCGGGTGATCGCTTGTGCGACGCAGCATTTCTGATATCTGTGTCTTTTCGGCACATTAGGTCAGAGAGAGCGTGGAATTGCCCCAAACCAGTCCTTTGGGGTTCCAAGCCGAACTTAGTTCAACCATCCGCAAGTATCGTTCAGCCTTCGTGACGGTCGCAATCCTTTCCGCAGTGCTCAACGTGCTGCTCCTTTCTGGCTCGATCTACATGATGATGGTCTATGATTCGGTCTTGCCGAGCCACAGCCTGCCAACCCTGTTCGGGCTGTTCGCGATGATCACCGGTGCCTATCTCTTCCAGGGCTTCTTCGAGCACATGCGCTCGCGGATATTGGGCGACGTCGGAGCGGCCTTCGACAGGCAACTATCGCGCCGCGTCCAGGAAGCGATCAGTACCGCCTCACTACGCGGCTCGCGCATGCCCGGCGACGGCCTAGGCATCATGCGAGACGTTGAGCAGATCCGCGCTTATTTGTCAGGTTCGGGCCCGGCTTCGCTGATCGACATGCCTTGGGTGGTGTTCTTTATTCTCGTCCTGGGGCTGCTCAATATCTGGCTAGGCGTCGTTGCCCTCGTTGGCGCGCTGGTGCTAGTCGGCCTGACTGTCCTCACCGACCGGATAACGCGAGAACCGACCGCCCGGATCGCAGCGGTTGCGGGTTATCGCAACGGCATGGCCGAGACCCTTCTTCGTCATGCTGAGCTGTTCGTGGCGCTTGGCATGCGCGGACGCATGCTGGATCGCTGGGATTCCGTTAACCGCCTCTATCTCGGTTCGCACGAAAAACTGGCACATTCGATTGCGTTGGTCGGGGGCGCCGCCAAAGTCTTCCGCCTGTTCATCCAATCGGCCGTCCTGACCGTAGGAGCCCTGCTGGTGATCGAAGGGTCGGTCAGCGGCGGGATAATATTCGCCTCGTCGATCCTGCTGGGACGCGCGCTGGCACCGATCGACCAGGTGATCGCTAATTGGCGGCAGTTTGCGATGGCCCGCCAAGGCTGGGAACGGCTGGACAACTTCCTTAATGCGGTCCCGCCCAGCGAGGTTAGTCCACTTGAACTGCCCCGCCCCTCGGTCCAGCTTTCCGTCGAGCAGCTCACCGTCGTCCCACCAGGCACCCAGGTGATCGCCGTGCAGAACGTAACTTTCTCGATGCTCGCCGGCTCCGCACTGGGGATCATAGGACCGAGCGCGGCGGGCAAATCCTCGCTCGGGCGTGCATTGATCGGCATCTGGCCCGCCGCGCGCGGCAACCTGCGTCTTGACGGGGCGACCCTGGACCAATGGTCGCTCGACCGCCTCGGCGCGATGATCGGCTATCTTCCGCAGACGGTTGAGCTGCTGGACGGGACCATTGCAGAAAACATCGCCCGCTTCGAACCTGATGCCAGCTCTGACGAAATCATCGCCGCGGCGCAAACTGCCGGCGTGCACGATCTGGTCTTAGCCCTGCCCCAGGGATATAACACCCCAATCGGCCCCGACGGCGCGAACCTTTCGGCGGGGCAACGCCAACGCATCGGCCTGGCGCGCGCGCTGTACGGCGACCCATTCCTGGTCCTGCTTGACGAACCGAATTCGAACCTCGACGCAGCGGGCGAATCGGCGCTGCAAGGAGCCATTACGGCGGTGAAGAACCGGGGCGGCATAGCACTGGTCATCGCTCACCGTCCCTCCGTGCTGGCCCAGGTCGACTTCATCCTAGTTCTGCAAAGCGGGCGAGCCGATCATTTCGGACCGCGCGACGAGGTGTTGAAGCGCATCGCCGCAGCCCCGCCTCCCGTCGCCGGCCCAGGGCCCAGCACGCAAAACCTGCAGGAAACCTGAAATGTCACTGGACCTCCCGGCAAGTCTGGTCGAGCATCAGGAAGTCCTTCAGGACGACGCCATTGCAGATGCCCAGCTCGTGACACGGATGCGCCAGGCACTTATCTGGATCGGTATCCTAGTTTTCGGACTTGGCCTGGCCGCGGCGTTCGTCCCGATTGGTGGTGCTATCATAGGCTCCGGCCAGCTAGGGGCAGAGACCCGCATTAAGCGCATTGCCCATCCAACCGGCGGCGTCGTTAAGACGGTGTTGGTAGACAATGGTCGACACGTTCGCGCCGGCGACGTTCTGATCCGCCTGGATCCCACCATCAGCACCGCAGACGCCGCGTTCACTGGTCGCTCGGTCAGTCAACTCTTGGCGCAGCGCGCCCGTCTGGAAGGCGAACGCATTGGAGCGACGGAAATCCGTTGGCCGCCAACCCTCGCCGGGGACTCCAGCGAAGGAGCCCGGCGGGCTCTGGCGGACGAAGATAGACTGTTTACGCTCCGCCGGTCCGAAAATGCCAGCATGCGTGCACAGGTCGAATCCCGGATCGCCCAGTTCAACCAGGAGATCAACGGTTATCGGGCGCAAATCGCCGCGCTGCGCCGCCAGCAAGCCTTGATCGAGCCAGAGCGCCGGGGAGTTCGAGAGCTTTGGGAGAAGGATCTGGTGACGATCAACCGACTGAACCAACTCGAGCGCACCCAATCTGAGATGGAAGGCAGTGTCGGGGCTTTGCAGGCGAGCATTGCTCAAGCGCAAGGCCGCATTGCGGAAGCCCGCCAACAGATTATCCAGATTGGCGAAAGCCGCCGATCCGAAGCCGGCACCCAGCTGGCGCAGGTCAACACGATGCTCAACGAGCAGCAGTTGCGCAGCGTCTCGGCTACGGATCAATTAAGCCGAACAGAAATCCGTGCTCCTTACGACGGCATCGTAGACAAGCTGCGCTTCACCGCCGCGGGCGACGTGATACAACCCGCAGAGACCATCATGGAAATCGTCCCCGATCGCGACCAGTTGATCGTCGAGGCGGCGATCGGCCCCACAGATATCGAACAGGTGCGCACAGGACAGCCCGCGCGCATCAGGTTCACTTCGTTCGATGCGACGTCGACCCCGGAAGTAGTGGGCAAAGTGATTTTCGTTGCCGCGGAACGGACGACCGATCCGAAGTCCGGGGCAGGCTACTTTCTCGTGCGTGTCCAGATCGACAAGACTGACCTCTCCAGGAAGGGCAATCTCCCGCTTCGGGCGGGGATGCCTGCAGAACTATTCATCGAGACCGGTAGCCGGTCGATGCTATCCTATCTCACTCGGCCACTGATCGATCAGATGGCGCGCGCGTTCAAGGACAACTAGCCCGATGCCGCCCTTACCGGAGCGCAGCTTGGTTGCCCGGCTAGGGCGGATTCTTTTGCACTCGCTGGCGGGGGGCGCAATTCTGGCGGCAGGCACCTCCGGCTCCGCCGCGCGCGACATCGACGACCGGGTTCCTACCGCGCGGTCGCGGCCGCCGGTTATTGTGCCCTATGGACCGTCACAAGGCGATGAGACTGCCCCGCGTTTCGTTGCCCGCGAGCCAATCCGAACTTTCGCGCGTGCGGTCGAGGCCACCTATCACTACTACCCCGAGCTGCTCTCGCTCCGCGCATCGTTGCGAGGAACCGACAACACTTATGCAAGGGCGCGTGCGGACTTCGGCCCGAAGATCTCTATGGAGGCCAGCCACAGCTACCAACGGGACCGCTCCGAAATTACCGAGGACGTGTACGTCGGCGATCAGGGTTTTTCGTCGACCGGGACGCTGATCCTCAGTCAGCCGCTCCTGACCTTCGGGCGTAACCATGCCAACCAAGCGAACGCGCTGGCGCAGATCGCCTTTGCGCGCGACAGCCTGCGTCTTCGCGAGGCCGAGGTCCTGCTCGCTTTGGTGAACGCCTATATTGCTGTCATCAGAGACACCGAGATACTCGCTATATCGCGCGAAAACCTGCGGCTGCTGGAACGGCAAGCGGTCGATAATACGGCGCGGTTCGGCAAACGCGAAATCACCATTGCCGATCTCGATCAGGTCACCACCCGGGTCGAGCTCGGCCGCGCCCAAATGCTGGCCGCACAAGGCGATCTCGCGACAAGCCGGGCACGCTTCATGCGCTACACCGGGGCAGAAGCCGGAGAACTGGCCGTACCGAGCCAACTGGGCCTCGCGGTAACAGGGGTCGATCAGGCGCTGGCGCTGGCGCAAGCGGCGGGACCCACGATCAGAGCGGCCCAATCGCGTGAGAAGATTTCGCGCGCTTTGCTGGCTGCGGCCAAGGCGGAAGTCCGGCCCCGCGTAGATCTGGAGGGCAGCGCCAGCCACGGGGCAGTGTCCCGTTACAACAACCAACTCGTGGGCACCGGAGTGAAAGCCTCAGTGATCGGGCGCCTGGCGCTATGGGACTCGGGCGAGCGGTCTGCCCGCATTCGAGAAGCGGAGGAAGCGAACGACGCGGACTGGCGGCTGATCGACCTCGCCGCGCGCGAATCGCGCGAGAGCGTCATGGCCGCCTGGGATCAATGGCAGGCGGCGCGCCTATCGCTCTCCCACTATCAGGGTGCCGTACGTGCCGCCGAGCGCGCTTATGCCGGGTCGGTCGAGCAAGAGCGAGCAGGATTCCGCACCACGCTCGATGTGCTCGACTTGGCGCGGGATCTCTTGTCGGTTCGGACCAGCTTCGTCCAAGCGGTAGCCACGGATCTCACCGCACGCGCCGCGTTGCTGGCGGCGATGGGGGAAATGGAGGCGCCACGGCTGGTGCCGGGCATCGAACCCTACGACCCTTCGGAGCATTTTCGCGACGTCGCGCGAAAGAGCGACTTGCCCTTGATCACCGATTCGCTGACCGCCATCGATGGCGTACTGAACGGCGACCTGACGTCCGACCGGCCGATCCGCGACCGGTCTGCGACCACGGCGGTCACACCGGCTTTCCCAGGCCCGGTACCGCCACCGTCGCGATAGTCGCGCCTAACTGTCCGGCAGCAGCGTCCGGCAAACGCAGCCCAGCGGCATCGCGACCAGGCTTTCGAGCATAATTATGCTTGATCCGATTATCCGCTCACCCCGAGGGCCGGACTGCAGCGAAGGCACGAGGTCCCCCTTGGCTCAGACGCAGTCAAGATGATCATGCCGTAAGGTCGTAGAGCCTGCAACATGCTGCCGCTTGACGGCCAACCGCATCAGGGGTTGCCTGCCCATTAACCCTGTACCCTAAGGAGATCCAAAGCCGGTGCCCCGTAAACCGTTGGAATACCTTAGGTGGGGGCACAAACGTGATCGGCATCAATCTCTCGGGGGCCGAGTTCGGCTCACAGCATCGTTATGGCAAAGACTATATCTACCCGTCGCTGTCGGACCTGCAATTTTATGCCGATCGGGGCGTCGAATTCGTTCGTCTGCCAATCAAATGGGAACGGCTCCAGTCGGATCTCGGCGGCGGGTTGAACCCGGCTGAGCTCGGCCGGCTCAAGCAATTCATGGCCGACGCGGATTCGCTCGGTGTGAAGGTGATCGTCGATCTGCACAACTATGGCCGTTACGGTGGCACTGTCGTCGGCAGTGCGGCACTGCCGAGCACTGTCTTCGCTGATTTCTGGCAGAAGGTGGCCGTCGCGATCGGGGACAGCCCCGCACTGCTCGGCTACGACCTGATGAACGAGCCGCACGATATGAACGGCGGCACCAGCTGGAAACAATCCGCGCAAATGGCAGTGGATGCGATCCGGACAGTCGACATGGACAGCAAGATCTATGTCGAAGGGTCGGGCTGGGCAAGTGCCCGGTATTGGACAGTGGGCAACGAGAACCTGCTTATCCAAGACCCCGCGGGCAAGATCGTTTACGAAGCGCACATTTATTTCGATAATGACGGGTCCGGGA
>JBDSOM010000013.1:0-14166 GCA_039914785.1 Novosphingobium sp. | reverse complement strand
CTCCATGCGCAAGGTAAAGCCGGGGAAGGCCACCGCTTCGTCGCGCAGGAAATCCAGGAATTCCCACTGCGGCATCATGGCGATGAACGGCGCGGGCGTCGGCAGGTGCGACAGGTCGGCGACTTGGAAGACCTGTCCTTCCCAGTCCATTTCGGCGCTGTCGATCCGGTAATGCGGACGCTGGAGGAACCGCTCGAGCATCCCGAGCTCAGCCAAAAGTTCCATCGTCGCGGGGTGGACGGTGTCGCCGCGAAAATCGCGAAAGAAATCCGCGTGCTTTTCCAGGACGAGCGTTTCGATCCCCGCGCGGGCGAACAGCAGCCCGGCCATCATCCCTGCCGGACCACCCCCAATTATAACGACTTCGGGCACGATTTCGGGCATTCGACGGCCTCCCGCGCCGTGACAACTGCGCTCCGCTTGCCCTAGGGTCAAGCCATGGCCACTGAACTCAGCTCCCCAGTCCTGTCCGATGCCCTGGTGATCCTCGGGGCGGCCGGGTTGGTGATTCCGTTGTTCGCCCGCTTCCGGATCACCCCGATCATCGGGTTCATCATGGTCGGTCTGGCCGTCGGTCCCTACGGGCTCGGCCAGCTGGTGCCGCAAGTGCCGTGGCTCTATCACTTCACGATCACCGATCCGCACGGGCTCGAGCCGTTCGCCGAGTTCGGCATCATCCTGCTGCTGTTCTCAGTGGGCCTGGAACTGTCGTTCAACCGCCTGTGGGCGATGCGCAAGCAGGTCTTCGGCGTCGGCGCGCTGGAACTGCTGATCGCCGGCGCGCTGCTCGCGCTGGCGTTGTTCTTCACCGGCGAAGGCCTCAGCGGCGCGATCGGGCTCGGGCTCGCCCTCGCGATGTCCTCGACCGCGCTGGTCTTGAAGATCGCCGATACCCGCACCCCCGTCGGCAAGGCGGCGCTGGCGATGCTGTTGTTCGAGGACATCGCGCTGGTGCCAATCATCTTCCTGCTCGGCGCGCTGGCCCCATATGCGGCGAGCAGCGGCGCAGGCGACATGTTCCGGACGCTCTGGCTGGGGGTGCTGGTGATCCTGGGCCTGCTCGTGATCGGCCGCTTCGCCCTCCCCCGCCTGTTCGCCCAGGCCGCCCGCACGAAAAGCCCCGAAGTGTTTCTGGCCGCCAGCTTGCTGGTGGTGATCGTCGCCGCGCTGGCGACCTCCGGCGTCGGCCTTTCGCCGATCGTCGGCGCGCTGATCGCCGGGCTCCTGATCGCCGAGACCGAGTATCACGGCGAGGTCGAGACGATCATCGAGCCGTTCAAGGGCCTCGCGCTGGGGATCTTCCTGATCACGATCGGGATGAGCATCGACCTCAACGTCGTCTGGGCGGGTCTCGGCCCGATCCTGCTCGCCACCACCGGCGTGCTCCTGCTCAAGGCCGTGGTGACCGGCATCCTGCTGCGGACCATGGGCGCGCGGCGGGGTACGGCGATGGAAACCGGCATCCTCATGGCCAGTCCGTCGGAAACCACGTTGATCGTCCTCACCGCCGCCGCCAGCGCCCAGCTGATCGGCGCGGAGACCGCACAGTTCTGGCAGATCGTCACCGCGATCGGAATGACCGTGACGCCGTTGCTCGCGCTGCTCGGCAAACGCCTGGCCAAGCAGGTCGATACCGTGGCGAACCAGGTCGTCGAAGACGGGGACACCGCCGGCCGCGCGATCATCGTCGGCTTCGGGCGGACGGGGTGCCTGATCGCCGACATGCTGAAGGTTCACGGCAAACGCTACATCGCGCTTGATTCCGACGCAGACCTGATCGAGCACGGGCTGCGGCACGGCTACAACGCGACCTTCGGCGATGCTTCGCAGCCGCAAACCCTGGCGCGCCTAGGCGTTGATCAGGCCACCGCGGTGATCCTGACGATGGACGAACCGGTGATGATCCAGCGTCTGGTGAAAAAGCTGCGCGGCCAATACCCCGACCTGCCGATCATCGCCCGCGCCCGCGACGCCAGCCACGCCGCGGCGCTTTACCGCGCTGGAGCGAGCCATGCGGTGCCCGAAACGCTCGAGGCGTCGCTGCAGTTATCGGAAGCAGTGCTGGTCGATCTGGGCGTGGCAATGGGCCCGGTGATCGCCTCGATCCACGAAAAGCGCGACGAAATGCGCGCGCAAATCATGGAAGAAGGCGAACTCAGCGAAAAGCCGAAGTTGAAGAGCGGCTCGCTGGCCGAGCGCTTGGCGTGAGGCCCTGACTGTCGCCAGGTTCGGACGGAGTTCGGCCCCTCCCCCACGTCGGGATGGCGGAATAGAGCAGGAGCCTCAGCGCGCCCCGTTCACTTTCGCGAAGGGGATGGCGTAAGGCCTGTTCAGCTTCCTGAGCCGCTGCGGCTTGCCTTCGTCCAGCGGTTCCCGTCCTTCCCAAGCGCCAATGTTGAGGCGCTTGCCCGCTTCCCAGGCGACGAAGTGATACTCCGGCCCAGCACCTTCACGGCCCTCGCGGCGCGAATAATCGAACAGGAAACCGTGATCGCCCCGGCTGACGGGCATGACGTAGACATCGTTGCACCAGCCTTCGCACCACACGAATTCCACCATATGGCGACCGTTCTGCACGAAGAACCGCGCCTCCATGCCGAGCATGTCGCCGGTTTCGGGATGCGTAGTGACGTTGCCGTAAGGTCCGCTGGGCCAGGCCATCGGCGCTGTCTTGGCAGATGCCGGGGCAGTGAGCAGCAGCGACCCGAGCAGGATTGCCGCCAGCCGCATCTCAGACGGCCAGCACCGCTTTGGCCGCAGCCACCGCGTCAGCCGCCTTGGCGCCGTCCGGGCCGCCGCCTTGCGCCATGTCCGGCCTTCCGCCGCCGCCCTTGCCGCCCAGCGCTTCGACGCCGGCGCGCACGAGATCGACCGCGCTGATCTTCCCGATCAGGTCTTCGGTAACCGCAGCGGCAATGCTCGCGCGGCCCTCGTTTACCGCGACGATCACCGCCACGCCCGAGCCCATCCGCTGCTTGGCGGTGTCGAGCAATCCGCGAAGTTCCTTGGCATCGAGGCCGTCGATGACCTGGCCGGAGAACTTGACCCCACCCACTTCCTCGTCGGCCGCTTCGGCTTGCGCCCCGCCGCCGCCGCCGCCGGCACCGCTAAGCGCCAAGGCCTTCCTGGCCTCGGCAAGCTCGCGCTCCAGCTTCTTGCGTTCGTCGAGCAGCGCGGCAACGCGCGCTTCGACGTCCTCCGGGGTGGTGCGCAGCAGGCTGGCGGCGCTTTTCAGCGCGTCCTCGCGGGCGACGAGCCAGCGGCGCGCGCCTTCGCCGGTCAGCGCCTCGATCCGGCGGACGCCGGAGCTGACCGCGCTTTCCGAGATGATGCGGAACACGCCGATATCGCCGGTCGCGGTCACGTGGGTGCCGCCGCACAGCTCGACCGAGTAGTTTTTCCCGGCGTCTCCGGTACCGCCTAGCATCCTGCCCATCGCCAGCACCCGGACCTCGTCGCCGTACTTCTCGCCGAACAGCGCCATCGCGCCGGCCTCGATCGCTTCGTCGGGCGACATCAGGCGGGTGGTAACCTCCTGGTTCGCGCGGATCTCGGCGTTCACTTCGGCCTCGATCGCGGCGATATCCGCGGGGGTCAGCGCGGTCGGCTGCGAGAAATCGAAGCGCAAGCGATCGGCGGCGACCAGCGAGCCCTTCTGGGTGACGTGTCCGCCCAGCCGGCCCCGCAGCGCCGCGTGCAGCAAGTGCGTCGCCGAATGGTTGGCGCGGATCGCGTCGCGGCGTTCGACGTCTACGGCCAGGCTGACGTTGTCGCCCACCTTGATCGTGCCGCTGTCGACTTTCGCCGCGTGCGCATGAAGCCGGCCGAGCGGCTTGGCCGTGTCGGTAACCGTCAGCGCCAGCCCTTCGCTGTTGCCGATCGTGCCGAAATCGCCCGACTGGCCGCCGCTCTCGCCGTAGAACGGGGTCTGGTTGGTGATCACGATGACCTCGTCGCCGGCCGACGCGCTGGCGACTTCCTTGCCGGCCCTGACGAGCGCCACGACCTGGCCCTCGCCGCTGGTCGAACTGTAGCCCGTGAATTCGCTGGCGCCTTCGCGCTCGGCGATGTCGAACCACACTTCGCTATCGGCGGCCTGGCCGGAGCCCTTCCACGCGGCGCGCGCGGCGGCTTTTTGCTGGGCCATCGCGGTGTCGAAGCCGGCCTTGTCCACGCCGATATTGCGGGCGCGCAGGGCATCCTCGGTGAGGTCGTAAGGGAAGCCGAACGTGTCGTAGAGCTTGAACGCGGTGTCGCCGGGCAGGCTGTCGCCCTCGCCCAGGCTCGCGGTGGCTTCGTCGAGCAGCTTGAGCCCGTTGGTCAGCGTGCGGCGGAACTGGATTTCCTCTCGCTCCAGCGTCTCTTCGATTAGCGGCTGCGCGCGGCCGAGCTCGGGATAGGCCTGGCCCATCTCGGCGACCAGCGCGGGCACCAGGCGGTGCATCAGGGGCTGCTGTGCGCCCAGCAGGTGCGCGTGGCGCATCGCCCGGCGCATGATCCGGCGCAGGACGTAGCCCCGGCCCTCGTTGGAGGGCAGCACGCCGTCCGCCAGGAGGAAACTGGTCGAGCGCAAGTGATCGGCGATCACCCGGTGGCTGGCGCGATTGTCGCCCTCGGCCTTGACCCCGGTCAGGCTTTCCGAGGCGGCGATCAGCGCGCGGAAGGTGTCGATATCGTAGTTGTCGTGCACGCCTTGCATGACCGCGGCGATGCGTTCCAGCCCCATGCCGGTGTCGATCGAGGGCTTTGGCAACGGCAGTCGAGTGCCATCGGCCTGCTGCTCGAACTGCATGAACACGAGGTTCCAGATCTCGATAAAGCGGTCGCCATCCTCTTCCGGCGATCCCGGAGGGCCGCCCCAGATATGATCGCCGTGGTCGAAGAATATCTCCGAGCACGGACCGCACGGGCCGGTGTCGCCCATCGACCAGAAGTTGTCCGAGGTCGCGATGCGGATGATGCGCTCTTCCGGCAACCCGGCGATCTTGCGCCAAAGGTCGGCCGCCTCGTCGTCGGTGTGATAGACGGTGACGGTCAGCTTGTCCGCCGGGAGGCCCCATTCCTTGGTCAGCAAGGTCCAGGCGTGGGTGATCGCCTGCTCCTTGAAGTAGTCGCCAAACGAGAAATTGCCGAGCATCTCGAAGAAGGTGTGGTGCCGGGCGGTGTAGCCAACGTTGTCGAGATCGTTGTGCTTGCCCCCGGCGCGAACGCACTTCTGGGAACTTGCCGCACGCGGGACACTGCGCGTCTCAAGCCCGGTGAAGACGTTCTTGAACGGCACCATGCCGGCGTTGACGAACATCAACGTCGGATCGTTATACGGCACCAGCGGGGCGGATTGCACCGGATCGTGGCCGTTGGCCGCGAAGTAGTCGAGGAAGGACCGGCGGATTTCGTTCGTCGAGGTCATACCGCGCCGATAAGCGACCCAGCGCCCAGCGACAAGCCGGAAGGCGCGATCAGTGTGTGCGGGAGAACAACGGGGTCGGCTGCGCCGGCACCCGGGGTGCGACCACGCCGAGTGCGGAGGGCAGAATGTCGAGCTGCAGCGGCAGTGCCATTCGCACGACTTCGCCGTCGATCGCGACGCAGATGTCGCCGCCGCGGCCGTGCGCGTTTTCGATCGTGATCGACCGCGCCTCGCCCAGATCCGCGAAGGCCGCGTCGGCGCTGGCCATTCCCAGCAGCACCTTGAGCGCGAACCGCGCGAGTTGGAGCGGCCCGTCGGCGCGCACCGCGCGCAGCGACAGCTCCCCGTCGCGCAGCGATTCGCGCTCGCCCAGGCTGCCAATCTCGAGCGAATAGCGGTTGTTGCCGACGAACAGCAACGGCGTGCGGACCGGGTGGACCTCGCCATCGACCGCCAGGCGATAATGGTGCGGGCGCATCGTCCGCAGCACCTGCCAGGCGGCCGGGATCGTTCCGAGCCATTTCGGCCCCGGGCGCTTGTCCCGCTCGGTCACCAGTTGCGGGTAAAGCCCGATCGAGGCGTTGTTGACGAAGATCCGCTTGCCGGCCCGGCCCAGGTCCATCCGCCGCCGTTCGCCCGTTGCGGCCACTTTCGCGGCTTCGGCCAGGTCAAGCGGAACGCCGAGCTGCCGGGCGAGGTGATTGCGCGTGCCGAGCGGCAGGATCGCCAGCGCGGTGCGGGTGCCGGTGAGGATCTGCGCCGCGCCGCCGAGCGTGCCATCGCCGCCGCCGACCGTGACGATCGATGCGCCGAGGTGCCGGCGCACGCCATCCGCCAGCTCGCTGCCGTCCAGCAATTCCAGCACGATGTCGCGCCCGCAGACGTCGAACGCGGCGCGTACGGTCTCTTCGAGTCGCGCGCCCAGTGCTACGGCGGTTCCGCCCGAGCGATTGATCAATACTGGCAGCGGCGCATGCATGGCACCGTCAGAATGCGCCACACCGCACCCCAGTTCCCGCTGGGCGCGAATCTCCTTGCGCCTCGGCCCGGGCATGCGCCCGCTGGCGATCTCGCCTAACGACCGGCGCGACGACGTGAAGCTGTCCACCGCACTCCACCACCTGTGCGAGGAAGACCCGGCGCTCGAGTGGAGCCAGAACCACAAGACCCACGAGACCCTGCTGCGCAGGATCAACGACGAGCATCTGCAGGTGGTGCTCGGCCGCCTGCTCCGCCGCTACGGCGTGGCGGTCGATGCCCGCGCGCCCGCGCATCGGTTATCGCGAATCGATCCGCAAACCCGCGACGCAGCGCGGCCGCCACAAGAAGCAGTCGGGCGGCCACGGGCAGTATGGCGATTACATGATCGCACTGCGCCCCGTGCCGCCCGGCGAAGGCTTCCGCTTCGAGCACCGCATCACCGGCGGCGCGATCCCCAAGCAGTACATTCCCGCCGTCGAAATGGGCGTGCGCGAGGCGATGGACACCGCCCCCTCGGCTTTCTCGTGGTGGATGTCGCCGTGACGCTGACCGATGGCCCGTTCCACTCGGTGGATTCGTCCGGACTCGCCTTTCGGATCGCCGGACGCATGGCGATGCTCGAGGCACTCGCCGGCGCCGCGCCCTATCTGCTGGAGCCGGTCTGCAAGGTGACGGTGGCGACGCCGGCGGGCACCTGCGCGAAAGCCGGCTCGGTGCTGTCGAGCCGCCGCGGCCAGATCCTCGGCCTGTCGCCGCATCCCGATTGGGCGCGGTGGAACGGGTCGAGGCGCGCCTCCCCGAGGCGGTGCTGCACGGCCTGGATGCCGAGTTGCGCTCGCTCAGCCAAGGCCAGGCCAGCTTCACCGCCGAGTTCGATCACCTGGCCGAACTTAGCGGCAAACATGCCGGCGAGTGGTCAAGGCCCACGCGGCGTAAGTGAGGGCGGCGTGAGCCGAAGTCGCCTTGAAGTCGACGGCTAGCGGACGAAGTAGCCCGCGACTTTCCAGCCCGAAGGTTCGCGAACCAGCGTTATGGTTTCGATAGCCCCACTTTTATGGGCGAACGCCGTTTCGAACTGAAGGACTTCGTATTCCCCCGCGGGTGCGCCCGGCAGCGCGCTGGCTTTCGTTACGCTTTTTAGGGTGCGGGAAAGCACCCGGCCGAACGGTTCACGTACCGGCCGAATCGTCGCCGACCACTGTGCGGCGGGCAATTGCGATCGGAACAGGGTCGCTGTGGCGCGCCAACTTTCCTCCCACCGCGCGCCGTCGAGCAGCGCCAGCCATTGGCGAGCAGGCCGCTCAGCGGGCGCCACGATGGGAGGCGCTGGGGAGGAACGTGCGGGCGTCGAGACGTTCGCCGTAATGCTCTGTGCAGGTGGGCCGTGCGCCCCACCAGCCCCGCCGGAGGAAAGCACGATAGCTGCGATAATCAGCGACATGACAAGCATTCCTCCCCCCAGCCAGGCGATCCGATGGGCCGCGCCGGACGTGTCGTCATCAAGCCGGGAAATTTGCATCACAGCGACCCCGAATTGTTTGTCCCCAAAGAAATCGGGTCGTGTTTGCTCCGCGTCCGCAAGCAGTCTTGCCGCCTCACGGCTGCTCGAGAGGCCAAGCTTGCGCCGGGCGTCACGGAGTCGTTCGTTCACCGTGTGGACCGACAGCCCGAGCGTCCGCGCAATCGATTTCGCATCATGGCTAACGTAGAGCAACCGCAGCGTCTCGCGCTCGCGCTCCGTCAGCGCGCTTATGCCCCCGGACACGTTTAGCGGACCGCCTGTTTCATCTTCGCTAGCTTATCGCGAAGAATGCCAGGATGCAAAATCGTGAACCCTGCCCGAAAATCGAAGGGACCAAGTCGGCGGGTCGTGACACACAAAGACCGGCGCGGAGCCACTCGCTCTCCGCGCCGGTCCTGTGCATTGAACGTCCCGACGAGCGGAGCGTTCCTTGAGAATCAGAGGTCGTCGTCTGCGTCCGGACCCGACATCATCTTCTCGGAGAGACCTTCGGTGCGGCCGCGGATCGCGGCTTCCAGACGGTCGCAAAGTTCTGGATTTTCTTTCAGGTAGTTTTTCGAATTCTCGCGGCCCTGGCCGATGCGGATGCTGTCGTAGCTGAACCACGCACCCGACTTCTCGACGATCCCGGCCTTCACGCCGAGGTCGAGGATCTCACCGATCTTCGAGATCCCCTCGCCGTACATGATATCGAACTCGACCTGCTTGAACGGCGGGGCGACCTTGTTCTTGACCACCTTGACGCGGGTGGTGTTGCCGACGATCTCGTCGCGGTCCTTGATCTGGCCGGTGCGGCGGATGTCGAGCCGGACCGAAGCATAGAATTTGAGCGCATTGCCACCGGTCGTGGTCTCGGGATTGCCGTACATCACCCCGATCTTCATGCGCAGCTGATTGATGAAAATCACCATGCAGTTCGAGCGGCTGATCGAACCGGTCAGCTTGCGCAAGCTTTGCGACATCAGGCGCGCCTGGAGGCCGACGTGGCTATCGCCCATCTCGCCCTCGATCTCGGCACGAGGAACCAGCGCGGCGACCGAATCGATCACCAGCACGTCGATGGCGTTGGAGCGCACCAGCGTATCGACGATCTCCAGCGCCTGCTCTCCGGTGTCGGGTTGCGAGACGATCAGCTCGTCGATGTCGACGCCCAGCTTCTTGGCATAGCCCGGATCGAGCGCGTGTTCGGCGTCGACGAACGCGGCAGTGCCGCCGTTCTTCTGCGCCTCGGCAATGACGTGAAGCGCCAGCGTGGTCTTGCCCGAGCTTTCCGGGCCATAGATTTCGATCACCCGGCCGCGCGGCAGGCCGCCGACGCCCAGTGCGATGTCGAGCCCGAGCGAGCCGGTGGAAATCGTTTCGATCTGCATCGTCTCTTTCGAGCCGAGCTTCATCGCGGAGCCCTTGCCGAAAGCACGGTCGATCTGGGCCAGCGCTGCTTCGAGCGCCTTCTGACGGTCCATGGTTTCCTTGCCTTCCTGAATCAGCTTGAGCTGTGCCGCCATCGTTCGTTCCCTTGCCTACCGGGCTGATCCGAAAGGTTCAACCGAGCCCTTTTGTATGCAGTTTGTTCCACTGGAACAAGTGCGGAACGAAAAAATATTGTCGCTTATTTTCATATGTTTGCGAAATCGCCTCATCCCGAACTTGTTTCAGGAGCCATTCCACTTGCCGAAGCGCAGCTGCCAAAGCGAGCACGACGGCGCCGTTGCCCCGCGCTCGATGGTCCCTGTCCGGCGGCACGATGGATCCTGAAACAACTTCAGGATGACGCGTGTGGGCGGGCCGGAAGTACCTTAGGCGCGGCGCGAGACCGCGAATTCCGCCGCCTCGACCATCGCCGAACGCACTTCGCTGGGCGGGAAGCCGGCGATGGCGTCGATCGCCCGCTGCGCGAACAGGCGGGCCCGCTCACGCGTGGCACCGACCGTATCGTGCCGCTGGATCAGCGCGACCGCGTGGGCGAGATCTTCGTTGCTGGTCGCGAAACCGGCGATCGCCTCGCGCCAGAAGCGGCGCTCTTCGTTGTCGCCGCGCGCGTAGGCGAGGATCACCGGCAGGGTCATCTTGCCGTCGCGGAAGTCGTCGCCCTGGCCCTTGCCCATCTCGGCGCTTGTGGAATCGTAGTCGATCGCGTCGTCGACGAGCTGGAACGCGATCCCGAGGTTGCGGCCATAGGCTTCGAGCGCCTGTTCATCGGCATCCGCGCGCTCGGCGACGATCGCGCCGATCCGGCAAGCGGCGGCGAACAGCGCGGCGGTCTTGGCCGCGATGATCGAAAGGTAGCGCTCCTCGCTGGTTTCGACCTGACGCTGGGCGGTGAGCTGGTCGACCTCGCCCTCGGCGATGACCGCCGAGGCGCGGCTGAGGATTTTCAGCACCTTGAGGCTGCCGTCCTCGACCATCAGTTCGAACGCGCGGCTGAACAGGAAGTCGCCGACCAGGACCGTCGCGGGATTACCGTAGACGATGTTCGCGGCGGCCTGGCCGCGGCGCATGTCCGACCCATCGACGACGTCGTCGTGGAGCAGCGTAGCGGTGTGAATGAATTCGACCGCGGCGGCGAGCAGGTGATGCTGCGTGCCCGCATAGCCGATCAGCTGCGCGCTCGCGAGGGTCAGCATCGGCCGCATCCGCTTGCCGCCGCCGGCGATCAGGTGACCGGCGAGCGCGGGGATCAGCGGAATTTCGCTCTGCATCCGGTCGAGGATCACCGCGTTGACGCTGTTCATCGCGTTCGCGGTCAGGGCCAGCAGCGGCGCGAGCGAAGGCTCGGCTGAACGGGCGCGCATGGGGATCACATCGGCGGACATGGGCGCGCCATCGCGCGACGGGAACCGGAACGCAAGTGCAAACCGGGCAATGGCGCTCCACGCATAGGCAATCGCGTTTTGGCATGGTAGCGAGCGCCCATGACCGAGAGCCAGACCGCCGCGGATTCCCCGCCCGACGCCACATTGGCCGGATTCCGTGCCAGCATCGACAACATCGACGCGGCGCTGATCCACATCCTTGCCGAACGGTTCCGCATCACCAAGGCCGTCGGCGCCTACAAGGCCGCCCACGCCCTGCCCGCCTCGGACCCAGGCCGCGAGGAACTTCAGATCGCTCGTCTGCGCGATCTTGCCAAAAATGCCCAACTTGATCCCGAGTTTTCCGAGAAGTTCCTCCGCTTCATCATCCAGGAAGTGATCCGCCACCACCATCAAGCGCAGGCTGCGGGCTAACCCCACGGTGGACCTGGACATCGCGATCGAGGCGGACTGGCCATCAGCGCTGGGCTGGCCGTCAGCACTGGACTGGGTGGATCTGGCCGAACAGGCCGCCGGAGCAACCGCTGCCGTGGCCCCCGAGCTTGCCAACCAGCGCCTTTCGGCCAGCCTGTTGTTCGCTGACGACGCCGAGGTGCATACCCTCAACCGCCAATGGCGTGCGAAGGACAAGCCGACCAATGTGCTGTCCTTTCCAATGCTGGAACGCGGCCGCCTGCTGGCACTCGCTGCCGATGGTCGGCCCGAGCTGCTCGGCGATATCGCCCTCGCGCTGGAGACTTGCACCCGGGAAGCGGCGGACAAAGGCATCCCCGTTGCCGTGCACACCGCTCACCTTATCGTCCATGGACTCCTGCATCTGGCTGGCCACGATCACGAGACTTCGGCGGACCATGCGGCCGCGATGGAGGCGCTGGAGATAAAGGCGCTTGCCCTTTTGGGCATCGCGGACCCATATGGCGACGCTGGAAAGAGCTGAGGGAGCTACAGACTACGATGGCCGAAAATGGCCGAAACGGCGAGTCCGGAGATCCGGACAGTTGGCGTTCGCTATGGCGAGCGATCAGAAAATTCTTTGAGGGCAACGATAGCGACCAGTCGCTGCGCGCCCAGATCGAGGAAGTCATCGACGAGCACGAGGAAGGATCGAACGGCGACAAGGCGCCGGGCGATCTGTTGCCGATCGAGCGCCAGATGCTGCGCAATCTCCTCCATTTCAGCGAGCACGATGCCGACGACGTCGCGATTCCCCGCAGCGAAATCGTCGCGATCCCGTCGACGGCGACGTGGGACGAGATGGTCGAGGCGTTCGCCGAGCACGGCCACAGCCGCATCCCGGTCTATCGCGACACGCTCGACGAAATCATCGGCATGATGCTGATCAAGGACGTGTTCCCGTTCCTTGCCGGTAAAGGCTTGCCCCCGAGAAACTGGAAGGCGCTGATGCGCCAGCCGCTGTTCGTGCCGCAAGCGCGCGGCTCGCTCGACGTATTGGCCGACATGCGCGCCAGCCGCACACACCTTGCGGTCGTGGTCGACGAGTATTCGGGCACTGACGGGATCATCACGATCGAAGACCTGATGGAAGAAATCGTCGGTGAGATCGAGGATGAGCACGATGACACCCCACCCGACCTGATCGTCTCGCTGGGTGGCGGCGTGTGGGAGGCCGACGCCCGGGTCGAACTCGAGGAGGTCGGGGAAAAAGTCGATCCCCAGCTTGCCGAAGTCGAGGAATCGGTCGACACTCTGGGTGGCCTAGCCTTCCTTCTGGCCGAGCAGGTTCCGCCCGTGGGTGCGATCCTCTCGCACCCCAGCGGTTGGAAGATCGAGGTTATCCAGGGGAATGAACGCCACGTTACCCGTCTGAGGCTGCATCCTCCCCACCAGCCCGAGACATCGGAAGACTGACGGACCCTATACTTTGGTTGGTACACGCAGACTCCCTCCCCTGCGCGCTTTGGAAGCGTTCGTGCGTATCGTCCGCCTCGGCTCGGCCAAGGCGGCGGCGAACGAGCTCGGGCTGAGCCCGTCGGCGCTGTCGCGCCGGGTCGGGGCGCTGGAAGAATTCGTCGGCAAGCGCCTGTTCACGCGCCAACACCAGGCGATGAAGCTGACGGACGAGGGCCAGGCGTTCTACGCAGCCGTCACGCACAAGCTCGAAGAACTCGCCGAGGCGGTGGAATCGCAGATGGAAAGCAGCCAGGTCTGGCGGCTTCACCTGGGCGTGCCCTCGCTGTTCGGTGGGCAGCGCTTGTTCCCGCGGCTGCCCGAACTGCGCAAGCTTCATCCTCGCCTGCACATCGACATCGACACCAGCCCCAACCTGGAGGCGCGGGTCGGCGATTCGCTCGATGCGGCGATCATCCTCTCGGAAGTGCCCGACCCGGCGCTCTACTCGGTTCGACTCGACCACAACCGGGTCTATGCGATCACCTCGCGCGCGCTAGCCAAGGAGATCGGGCCGAAGCCCGATGCGGCCAAGCTCGCCAAGCAGACGTTCCTGATCCACCACGATCTGCCGGATAGCTTCGTGGCCTGGAAAGCAGCGCTCGGCCTGGAGCAGCTCGAACCGGCGGCCATCGATCACTTCGATTCGGGCCAGCTGATTCTGGAGGCGGCCGCACAAGGTCTCGGCATCGCGATCATGCATGACGACCACTTCGTTCGCGCCCACGACAATCGCCTGGCGCAGCTGTTCGATGCCGATATCGAGAGTCCATACAGCTACTGGTTCGTCTGCCGCCCGCGCGACCTGGAAAACCGCCCGGTGCGGATTTTCCACGATTGGATGATGAAGGCGGGACTTTAAGGAGCGAATGCTCAGGCCATGACCCCCAAGTCGTCATTCTGCAGCGAGTGCAGGAAGACGACCGCGGCGAGTGACGAAGCCGCCAGATAAGAAAAGGGGCGGATCGCTCCGCCCCTTTCCCCGATTACTCTACGCTGATCGTCGCCTTCTGGATCACGCCCGGCTTTGCCGGCGGCTCGCCCTTGGGCAGCGCGTCGACGTGGTCCATGCCTTCGACCACCTGGCCCCAGGCCGTGTATTGCTTGTCCAGGAACGTCGCGTCGTCGAACACGATGAAGAACTGGCTGTTCGCCGAATTGGGCGAACTGGACCGAGCCATCGAGCAGACGCCGCGAATGTGCGGCTCGGCGTTGAACTCGGCCTTGAGGTCGGGCTTCTTGGAGCCGCCCATGCCGGTGCCGTCGGGGCAACCGCCTTGGGCCATGAAGCCGGGAATCACGCGGTGGAACTTCACGCCGTCGTAGAAGCCTTCGCTCGCCAGCTCCTTGATGCGCTCGACGTGGCCCGGGGCCAGATCGGGACGCAGCTGGATTTTCACGTCGCCGGTCTCGAGGCTTAAGGTCAGGTATTCAGCCATTGTCATAATCTCCTGCGGTTTTGCGGTCGATATAGGCGACGCTTCGATAAAGTCACCTCCCCGCCCGCCCTGCCCGGTTGCTTTTGCGACCTA
>JBDSOM010000096.1:0-15443 GCA_039914785.1 Novosphingobium sp. | reverse complement strand
CGGGGCGGGCCGACGGTGGATTGTTGCGTTAGGCGAGCTATAGCCTGCCCATGCGCCCCGATCGCCTCAACCCCCTGTTTGCCGCGACCGACAGCCTGATGGGCGTCGGCCCCGGGCTCGCGCGACCGCTCGACAAGCTCGGGCTGAGCCGGGTCAAGGACCTCGCGTATCACTTGCCCGAACGGTTCGTCGAACGCCGGGTGGTGGGCGACCTCGATTCCGCCACGGTGGGGGAGCAGATCGTGGTGGCGCTGACGGTGCGCGAGCATCGCTCGACTTCGGGGCGGGGGCCGTACCGCGTGTTGGCCGAGGACTCCGCCGGCAACGTATGCGCGCTGACCTATTTCGGCCGCGCATCCTACAGCGCCAGGAAGCTGCTGCCGCAGGGTGAAAAGCGCTGGGTCGCCGGGCGGCTCGACCAGTACGGCCAACTGCTCCAGATCGTCCACCCCGACCATGTTTCGGAGGACGGCAGCGACCTGCTCGGCCAGCTCACCGAGCCGGTCTATCCGCTGTCCGACGGCCTCACCCAGGGACGCATCGGCGCGCTGATCCAGCAGGCGCTCGGGCACACGGCCCCGCTCCCCGAATGGATCGATCGCGCGCTGTTGGACAAGATGAAATGGCCGACCTGGCACGATGCGCTGGTGGCCGCGCACCGCGGACCCAACGACGCGGCGCGGGACCGGCTCGCTTACGACGAACTGCTCGCCAACAGCCTCGCGCTGATGGTGGTGCGCAGCGACAATCGCGCGCGCAAGGGCACTCCGTTGCAAGGCGATGGGCGGCTGCGCGCGAAGCTGGCGCTGCCGTTCCCGCTGACCGGCGCACAGCAACGCTCGATCGCCGAAATCGCCGGCGACCTGGCGCAAGCCTCGCCAATGCTGCGCTTGCTCCAGGGTGACGTCGGCTCGGGCAAGACGGTGGTCGCGCTGGAAGCGATGCTGATCGCGGTCGAGGCCGGGGCGCAAGCCGCCTTGCTCGCCCCGACCGAAATCCTCGCCCGCCAGCACGCCGAAACTTTGACGCGGATGGCCTCGGGCACCGGCGTGACGATCGCGCTGCTCACCGGGCGCGCGTCGCAACGTGGTGGCTCGCGCGCGCGCGAATCGATCCTGATGGGGCTGCTGGATGGCAGCATCGATATCGTCATCGGCACGCACGCGATTTTTCAGGATACCGTCGCCTACAAGAACCTCGCGCTCGTCGTGATCGACGAGCAGCACCGCTTCGGCGTCGGCCAGCGGCTGATGCTGACCCGCAAGGGCCAGATGTCTCAAGAGGGTAGGCGCACGCCGCACTGCCTGGCGATGACCGCGACGCCGATCCCGCGCACCCTGACTTTGGCGCAGTACGGCGAGATGGAGGTGTCGCAGCTCGACGAGATGCCGCCGGGGCGCCAGCCGATCGACACCCGCGTGATCGCGGCCGAGCGGCTCGGCGACGTGGTCGGCAGCCTGGCGCGGCACCTCGAGGGCGGCGGGCAGGCATACTGGGTCTGCCCGATGGTCCGCGAGAACGAGACCGATGACCTCGCCGCCGCCGAAGCGCGTTATGCCGAGCTCCACGCCCGGTTCGGCGACATCGTGGCGCTCGTTCACGGCCAGCTCAAGCCCGAGGCCAAGGACGCGGCGATGGAGCGCTTCGTGCGCGGCGAGGCGAAGCTGCTGGTCGCGACGACGGTGATCGAGGTCGGCGTCGATGTGCCCAATTCGACGCTCATGGTGATCGAGCAGGCCGAGCGGTTCGGCCTGGCCCAGCTGCACCAGCTGCGCGGCCGGGTGGGGCGCGGCTCGGAGAAATCGGTGTGCCTGCTTTTGCGCGGCCCCATGGCAGGAGGGCGGGCGATGTCGGAAACCGCCCGCCAGCGCCTGGCCCTGATGCGCGAGACGCAGGACGGCTTTCGCCTCGCCGAGGAAGATCTCAGGCTGCGCGGCGGCGGCGAACTGCTCGGCACGCGCCAGTCGGGCGATACCCCGTTCCGGGTGGCCTCGCTGGAGCAGATTACCCGGCTGCTGCCGCTGGCCCACGACGACGCCAGGTTGCTGATCGAATGCGTCGATACCGCATCCGGGGGCGGCCTGACCGGCGAACGCGGGGAAGCCGCTCGCCTCCTGCTGTATTTGTTCGAACGCGACTGGGGGGTGCAACTGCTGCGTGGCGGGTGAGGGAGGCGGGTGAGGCCGGGATCTGGCTATTTAAGCCCGATCTCTCGCAGCCGATCCTGTAGATAGTCATCCGCCGTTATGCTTCCGGGATACCGATCCGGATTGGCCGCGCTCACGCAGCCTGGCAATGTCTCGATCCGGAAGTCGCTCCGGGGATGCAGGAAGAACGGCATCGCGTAGCGGCTGAACTCGGTCCGCTCGCCGCTGGGGTTGCGCACCCGGTGCGTGGTCGAGGGCAGGACATGATTGCTCAGGCGTTGCATCATGTCGCCGATATTGACCACCAAGGTTCCCTTGGGCGGCGCGATGGTTGACCACTGGTTGTCACGGTTCAGCAGCTCCAATCCCGCTTCCTCGGCCCCCAGTAACAGCGTGATCAGGTTGATGTCCTCGTGCGCGCCGGCCCGAATGGCGCCGTTTTCCGCGGCTGCGACGGGCGGATAGTGGAGCAGGCGCAGGACGGAATTGTTGTCGGCGACGGCCGCGCGGAACCAGTCTTCCCGCAGCCCGAGGTCCACCGCGATCCGCTCCAGGATGATCCCGCCAACCCGGTCGAACTCATTGAAAAGTGAAGTGAATGTCTCGCGAAACCCCGGCCGATCGGGCCACAGATTGGCCAGCATCCCCGGCGCAGGTGGTTCTCGGCCGACGTGCCAGAATTCCTTCAGGTCATGCGCCTTCGCGCCTTTGGCGATCTCGATTCCGAACGGCGTATAGCCGCGCGCTCCGCCCGATCCCGGCAAGACGTAGCGGCGCTTTTCCGCCACCGGCAGCGCGAAAAACTCCGCCGTCAGATCCCGCGCTCGTCCGATCAGCGCCGCGTCGATCCCGTGATCGCCAACCACCGCGAAGCCAAACTGGCGGAAACTCGCGCCAATCGCGGCGGCGAAACGCGCGGGATCATCGGAAAGGCTCAAGACTGTGAGTTGTTCGGTGGGCATCGGTGGCGGGTGCAATCCGGTCGGGCTATGGGCTTGTTCCATACTAAGGTCGGTCCATACCCAGGTCGGAGCGCAAGGATGAGCAAAAATTACTGGCTGATGAAATCGGAACCCGACGCCTACAGTTGGGACGATCTCGTCGCCGAAGGGGAAGGCACCTGGGATGGCGTGCGTAACCACCGCGCCGCCAACAATCTGCGCGCCATGAAAGTGGGCGACGAGGCGTTCTTCTACCACTCGAACATCGGGCTGGAGATCGTTGCGATCATGAAGGTCAGCCAGGCCGGGCTCACCGACCCGAACGATCCCGAGGGCAAATGGGCCGCGGTGAAGGTCAAGCCGGTGAAGAAGCTCAAGCGGCCGGTCACCCTCAAGGAGATCAAGGCCGACCCCACGCTTGCGGACATGGAGCTGATCAAGCTGTCCCGGCTGTCGGTGGGTGTCGTCCGTCCAGAGGAGTGGGATTACATCGTCGCCCTGTCGAAGCGGTGATCTTCGGGCGACATCCTTAGTAGGCTTGGTTACTGTTCCGGATCGGGAAACTAAGGAAATCCGCCTCGCACGATGGTTTCGAAAACCCTAACGCGGCTTTCCAAGGGAGCCCCGACATGTTGCGCCGAGCGCTGGTGATTACCGACGAAACCGCCCGCCACCCATTCCTGGCGAGCCTGCCGCCGCACATCCGCGCCGAGACCGAGGTCGCGCCGCCGCAGCGGACCTGGCGGATCACGGTGGATGACGTGAAGGATTTCCTGCTGGCGTATTGCGCCTGCTTCCTGGCAGTCAGCGCGTTTATCGCGTGACCGTGTTCGCCGCGCACTCGGCTCGGTAGAGCAGCCGACCGAACCATGCCGAAACCACGCACATCGCCGCGACCAGTAGCAACTGGTGGACGATCGCCACGCCCGCCGCGCTCAGGCTGATCGCGATCAGCGAACCGATCACCATCGCGCCCGAGTTGACGATATTGTTCGCCGCGATCGTCCGCGCCGTCTGCGACTTGTCGACGAACGTCGTCAGGAACGCGTAAAGCGGCACGACGAACATGCCGCCCGCGACCGCGATGAACAGCAGCGAGAATAGCAGGGGCACGGCCATCGGGTGTTCGACGAACGCGGCAGTATCGAGCAAACCATCGGGGCTGGGCTCCCACGTGCGACACACGAGGTAGAACATCAGCACGAAAACGCCCATCGCGATCACTGAAACCGCTGCATAGCGCGCCGACACGGTGCCCTTGAGCAGCATGTTGATCGAGATCGAACCGAGCGCCACCCCGACTGAGAAGATCACCAGAAACAGGCTGGCGACTTCCTTGCTTGCGGTCAGGATGTTCTTGGCGAGCGGGGGAAACTGGATGAACAGCACCGCCCCGATCGCCCAGAAAAAGCTGATCGCCATGATCGCCAGGAATACGCGGCGGTCGTGCATCGTGTTGCGGATGAGCGTGATCGAGGCACGGATGACGTGGAAGTCCAGCGGCTCGGCCGGGACCGAGGGCGGGGCGGGCGGCACCTGGCGTCCGGAAAAGTAACCGACGATCGCCGTGGCGACGACCCCGGCCGCGGCCCATTCGACCGGGATCCAGCCAGCCAGGATCGTTCCGGCCAGTACCGCGATATACGTTCCGGCTTCGACTAGCCCGGTTCCCGCCAGCACTTCGCCTTCGCGCAAGTGCTGCGGCAGGATCGCGTACTTGATCGGCCCGAAGAAGGTCGAATGGATACCCATAGCGAACAGCGCCGCGAGCATCAGGGGGATCGCCACCTGGCTCACCGCGAAGCCCTGCCAGGCGAGCACCAGCCCAGTGCCACCGACCAGCATGATCAGGATCTCGCAGAACTTGACGATGCGGATGATCTTGGCCTTGTCGCGCATGTCGGCGAGTTGACCGGCCAGCGCGGAAAGGACGAAGAATGGAATGATGAACACGGTCGAGGCGATCGCGCTGAACTTCGCCTCCTGCTCTTCCGAGCTGTAGACGTTGTAAACGACGAACAGGACCATCGCGTTTTTGAAGAGGTTGTCGTTGAACGCACCGAGGAGCTGGGTAACGAACAAGGGAAGAAAACGCCGCGTGCGAACGAGGTGCGTCGATGTCGTCATGCGATCCGTTTCTGCAGCCTCAGCCCAGCCGACTGGCCGCCGCGACCCTAGCGTGTCGAGCAGGTCTAACAAGTCCCGGTGACACCTTTTTTACACGCGCCATAACCGCTATCAGATGCGGACATGCTGACGCTGCCCAACCTGCTCACCCTGTCGCGAATCGTCACTGTCCCGCTGCTCGCGGCGTTGTTGTGGTGGCCGAACTGGCAGCTCGGCTACGCCGCCGCCTTTGCGCTGTATTGCCTGATGGGGCTGACCGACTATTTCGACGGCTACGTCGCGCGGTCCAGCGGGACGGTGTCGAAGCTGGGGATGTTCCTCGATCCGATCGCCGACAAGATCATGATCGCCGCGGTAATCCTGGTCCTGAGCGCGCAAGGCGTGTTGCGCGGGCCTTATGTCGGCGACATGCATGTGATCGCCGGCTTGATCATCCTGATCCGCGAGATCGCCGTATCGGGCCTGCGCGAGTTCCTTGGCAGCCTGCAGGTATCCGTCCCGGTGAGCCGGCTCGCCAAATGGAAGACCACGTTCCAGTTGATCTCGCTGGGGGCGCTCATTCTGGGCGGGGCGATGCCATGGTGGAACGTGCCGCTCGGCGGGATCGTGATCAATGTGCCGCACACCGTCGGCCTGGCCACGCTGTGGGCGGCGGCGGTTCTGACCGTGGTCACCGGCTGGGATTACATGCGGGTCGGCCTCAAACACATGGATTGAGCTTACGCGGCTTCCGGTGAGGGCAGGGGTGCGCCGCTGAGGGCGGCATCGAGGCGCGTTCGGTCGAGCGTGCCTTCCCAGCGAGAAACCACGACCGCCGCCACCGCGTTGCCGATGAAATTGGTCAGGCTGCGGCATTCGGACATGAAGCGATCGACGCCCAAGATCAGCGCCATCCCGCCGATCGGCACCGAGGGCACGATCGACAGCGTCGCGGCCAGCGTGATGAAGCCCGCGCCCGTCACGCCTGCCGCACCTTTCGACGATAGCATCGCGACGCTCAGCAGGAGGAGTTGCTGTCCGAGCGTCAGGTCGACATTGCAGGCCTGCGCGATGAACAGCGCGGCCAGCGTCATGTAGATGTTGGTGCCGTCGAGGTTGAAGCTGTAGCCGGTCGGGACGACCAGTCCGACTACGGCCTTGGGGCAACCGGCGCGTTCGAGCTTCTCGATCAGGGCGGGCAGGGCGCTTTCGGACGACGACGTGCCCAGCACCAGCAACAGTTCGGCCTTGAGATAGACGATCAGGCGTAGGATCGAAAAGCCCGCCAGCCGCGCCACCAGGCCCAGGACCACCAGCACGAAAATCAGCGAGGTCAGGTAGAACGTGGCGACCAGTTGCGCGAGGTTCGCCAGGCTCTCGACCCCGTACTTGCCGATCGTGAACGCCATCGCCCCAAACGCGCCGATGGGTGCCGCCTTCATGACGAACGAAACGAGCTTGAAGAACGTCACCGAGATGTCTTCGAGCAGCGCCAGTACGCGGTCGCCCCGTCCGCCGACCGACGACAGCGCGATGCCGAACAGGATCGCCACCACCAGCACCTGGAGAATGTTTCCTTCGGTCAGCGCCGAGACGAACGTTTCGGGGATCATCGCGGACAGGAAGCCGGTCAGGGTGCTTTCGTGCGCCTTGGCCGAGAACCCCGCCACTTTGCTGGCATCCAGGCTAGCCGGATCGATGTTGAGCCCCGCGCCCGGCCGGACCACATTGCCGACCACGAGGCCGACGATCAGGGCGATGGTCGAAAAGGTCAGGAAATAGGCGAACGCCTTTGCCGCGACGCGGCCCACGGCGGCGAGATCGCGCATTCCCGCGATGCCCGTGACGATCGTCAGGAAGATCACCGGCGCGATGATCATTTTCACGAGCTTGATGAACATGTCGCCTAGCGGCTTCATCGCTTCGCCGGTGCTGGGGGCGAAGTGCCCCAGCAGGACCCCGGCAACGATTGCTGTGAGCACCTGGACATAAAGATGCCGGTACCACCGCCGCGGCGCGTACGGCGTCGGGGTGGGGGAATGATCGTGTTGCATGGGGGCGCCTGTCATTCTGTCGGCGCACGGACTAGCCGGCGCGAAGCTCTTCCGCCAGCAGCCGGAATTCCTCTCCGCGCGGACTGTTCTTGCGCCACACCAAGGCGATTTCGCGATTGGCGTTCGGCGACAGGAGCGGCCGGGCGACGACGTTGGTGCCGTTGAGGATGCCCGCGTCGATCGCCATTTCGGGCAGCATCGTCAGGCCCAGCCCATTGTCCACCATCTGCACCAGCGTGTGCAGCGACGTGCCGATCATCGTCGCGCTGGCCCGCAATTCAGGACGATTGCAGGCGGCGAGCGCATGATCTTTCAGGCAGTGACCGTCTTCGAGCAACAGCAGCCGGTGCTCGTCGATCGTCGCCGGATCGATCTCGGCGGGCGGATCGCGCGGATCGTCCTTGGGAAAGGCGACGAACAGCGCGTCGAGTTCGATCGTCTCGCTTTCCACTTCTCCGGTCGGGAAGGGCAGGGCCAGCAGCACGCAGTCGGCGCGGCCGTGGTGCAGCGATTCGATCGCCGCGCCGCTCGGCTCTTCGCGCAGGAACAGCTTGAGGTTGGGGCGCTCGCGGCGCAGGCGGGGGAGCATCCGGGGCAGGAGGAACGGCGCGATCGTCGGGATCACGCTCATCCGCACTTCGCCCGTGAGCGGCTGCCCGCTCGACTGGACGAGCTCGGAAAGCTCCTCCGCCTCGCGCAAGATGCGGTGGGCCTTCGCGACGACGGCATTGCCCAGCGGGGTGAACCGCACCGCGCGTTTGGTCCGTTCGACGAGGACGACGCCCAGCAGCGTCTCAAGATCGCGCAAGCCTGCGGACAGTGTCGATTGCGACACGAAGGTCGCCTCCGCCGCGCGGCCGAAGTGGCCGTGCTCGTGCAGCGCGACGAGGTATTGGAGCTGCTTGAGCGTAGGCTGGTGGACGCTCACTCAGCCTCCACGATCGTCGGTGACATCGTTTCATGGACGTCGTCGACGTGGACCATCTTCATCTTGCCGCCCACGACGGTGAAGGCGACCTTTCCCTCGACCAGATCGACCGCTTCATGGCCGAACTGGTCGTAGCGCCAGCCTTCGAGCACGGGCAGGTTCTTGCGCACGCCCGTGGCCAGCAGTTCCAGCTCTTCGCTGCGCGCCAGCAGGCGCGAGGCGACGTCGATTTCGCGGCTGCGGATCTTGAGCAGCAGCTTGAGCAAGTCGGCGACCAGTGCGCCTTCCTTGCCCAAGGGAGCGCCGCGCGGGGTGCGCGGGGGCAGCTCGTCGTCCGTGAGCGGCTGCGCGGCGGCGAGCGCGGCCATCATCCGGCGGCCGATCTCGTTGTCCTTCCAGCCGCCCGACAGCCCGCGAACCTTGGCGAGGTCGGCCTGGACCTTCGGCGGGTGGCTGGCGATGTCAGCCAGGGTCTCGTCGCGGGCGATGCGGCCGCGCGGGATGTTCTTGTCCTTGGCCTCGTATTCGCGCCAGGCGCCCAGGGCCTTGAGCCGGCCCAGCATCGCGGGATTGCGCCCTGCGGCCTTGATCCGCAGCCACGACACCGCCGGATCGTTGCGATAGTTTTCCGGATCGGCGAGCTTCTCCATCTCGGCGTCGATCCACTCGCCGCGCCCGGTCTTTTTCAGACGCGCGAGGATCTTGGGGAAAATCTTGGAGAGGTGGGTAACGTCGCCGATCGCGTATTCGATCTGCCGGGCGTCGAGCGGGCGGCGCGACCAGTCGGTGAACCGCGCGCCCTTGTCGACGATGATGCCCAGCCAGCTTTCGACCAGGTTCTGATAGCCGATCTGTTCCGACTGGCTGATCGCCATCGTCGCGATCTGGGTGTCGAAGATCGGATGCGGCGTGCGGCCGGTCAGGTTGTAGATGATCTCCACGTCCTGGCCGCCGGCGTGGAAAACCTTCAGCACGTCCTCGTTGTTGGTCATGAGTTCAAGCAGCGGCGTCAGGTCGATCCCGGGCGCTTTCGGGTCGATTGCCGCGGCTTCCTCGGTATCGGCGACCTGTACCAGGCAGAGTTCGGGCCAATACGTGTTCTCACGCATGAATTCGGTATCGACCGTGATGAAGTCGGCCTTGGCGAGCCGGCTGCAAAGTTCAGCCAGTGCGTCGCTTGTGGTAATCAGCGGATGTATCTTCATTTGGTTCTTTTCGATTTGGTCCCGCGGGGGGCCTCGGCTTGACAAAAGGGCGGCCATCGCCTGTTAGCCGCCCTTTCGCCCCTGCCTGAACGTGGGCCGATTGGAAAGAGCTTCCGATGTCGCATCCTTATCGTACCCACACCTGCAGCGCGTTGAGCGCGGCCGACGTCGGCCAGACGGTCCGTCTTTCGGGCTGGGTGCACCGCAAGCGCGATCACGGCGGCGTGCTGTTCGTCGATCTGCGCGACCATTACGGCATCACCCAGATCGTCGCCGACAGCGACAGCCCGGCGTTGCCGATTCTCGAAGGCTTGCGGGTCGAGAGCGTCGTCACGATCGACGGCACGGTCAAGGCCCGCGCTGCCGGCACCTCCAACGCCAACCTCGCGACCGGCGAGATCGAGATCTTCGCGCGATCGGTGAACATCCAGTCGCGCGCCGACGAATTGCCGATGCCGGTAGCCGGGGACCAGGAATATCCTGAGGAAACCCGCCTCAAGTACCGTTACCTCGATCTGCGGCGCGAAAAGGTTCACGCTAACATGATGCTGCGCAGCCGCGTCATCGCAAGCTTGCGCAACCGCATGGTCGCGCAAGGCTTCAACGAGATCCAGACGCCGATCCTGACTGCCAGCTCGCCCGAAGGCGCGCGCGACTACCTCGTTCCAAGCCGCGTCCACCCCGGCAAGTTCTACGCGCTCCCGCAGGCGCCGCAGATGTTCAAGCAGTTGCTGATGGTCGCCGGCTTCGACAAGTATTTCCAGATCGCGCCGTGCTTCCGCGACGAGGACGCCCGCGCCGACCGTTCGCCGGGTGAGTTCTACCAGCTTGATTTCGAGATGAGCTTCGTGACGCAGGACGACGTCTTCAACACGATCGAGCCCGTGCTGGCCGGCGTGTTCGAGGAATTTTCCAACGGTAAGACGGTCACCCCGGCGGGCAGTTTCCCGCGCATTCCGTTCGCCGAATCGATGCTCAAGTACGGCTCCGACAAGCCCGATTTGCGCAACCCGCTGATCATCGGCGACGTCACCGACCACTTCACCAAATCGGGCTTCGGTCTGTTCGAGAAGATCGTGGGCGGCGGCGGCAAGGTTCGCGCGATCCCCGCGCCGGCCACCGCGGAGAAAAGCCGCAAGTTCTTCGACGACATGAACGACTGGGCGCGTTCCGAAGGCCATGCCGGCCTCGGCTACGTCACCCGCAAGGGCGGCGAGTTCGGCGGACCGATCGCCAAGAACCACGGCCAGGACGGGATGGAGGCGCTTTACACCGCGCTCGGGCTCGGCCCCGACGACGGCTGCTTCTTTGCCGCGGGCAAGGAACTCCAAGCCGCCAAGCTGGCCGGCGCGGCGCGCACCCGCGTGGGCGAGCAGCTCGGCCTGATCGGCGAGGGCGAGTTCAAGTTTTGCTGGATCGTCGATTTCCCGATGTACGAATACGACGAGGACGCCAAGAAGGTCGACTTCAGCCACAACCCGTTCTCGATGCCGCAAGGCGAGCTCGAGGCGCTGGAGACGATGGACCCGCTCGACATCAAGGCCTGGCAGTACGACATCGTCTGCAACGGCGTCGAACTGTCCTCAGGCGCGATCCGGAACCACCGCCCCGACATCATGTACAAGGCGTTCGAGATCGCCGGCTACACCCGCGATGACGTCGACACGAATTTTGCCGGCATGATCAACGCCTTCAAGTTCGGCGCCCCGCCGCACGGCGGCTCTGCCCCGGGCGTCGACCGGATCGTCATGCTGCTCGCCGATGAGCCGAACATCCGCGAAGTCGTGGTCTTCCCGATGAACCAGAAGGCCGAAGACCTGATGATGGGCGCGCCAGGCAACGTCAGCCTCAAGCAGCTGCGCGAATTGTCGCTGCGTATCGTCGAGCCGCAACCGAAGGGGTGACATCTGAGATCCTCGCCATCGACTTGCGATGGGGAGGATCTAGGAAGGATTTCGGCATGCAGCAGCAAATCTCCGTCATCACCCTGGGTGTCACCGATTTCGACCGATCGAAACGGTTCTACACGGACGGCTTCGGTTGGACCCCGGTGTTCGAGATGCCCGGAATCGCGTTCTTCCAGATGAACGGCCTGGTCTTCGGGATATGGTCGGCCGAGGCCCTGGCACAGGACATGAACCGTCCGGCCACCGAGCCCGGCAGCATCGCGCTCGCCCACAACGTCGGGTCGCTCGAGGACGTCGAAGCCGTCATGGCGAAGCTTGTCGCAGCCGGCGCAACCTTGCTCCGTGCCGGGGATGCCCCGCCGCACGGCGGCTACCGTGGCTATGTCGCGGATCCGGATGGGCACGCCTGGGAAATCGCCTGGAATCCGGCTTGGCCCATCGATTCCGACGGACACGTGCGATTCTCGGTATGAACCGGGCTTCGGGGGTACTTGCCAGCACCTTTTCCGCACAGTAGGGCGGCGTTCATTCTATTTATCTGCCGTTCACAAAAGGACCACTCCATGAGCGACACCGCTGACCGGGTTAAGAAGATCGTCGTCGAGCACCTCGGTGTAGAGGCCGACAAGGTCACCGAAGATGCCAGCTTCATCGACGATCTGGGCGCGGACAGCCTCGATATCGTCGAGCTGGTCATGGCCTTCGAAGAAGAGTTCGGTGTCGAAATCCCCGACGATGCCGCCGAGAAGATCAGCACCGTTTCGGATGCGATCAAGTACATCAACGATAACAAGGGCTGATCGCCCTGGCGGCGCCGGTTTGGCCGCGATCCGTCGCAGGGCCTTACCGTGCCGCCATTGACGGTATAGAATTTCGGCAGGCCCGGCCTTTATAAGGCTGGGCCTGTTGGCTTTCCGGTCATCGGTCCGATACAGGGGCCAGATACAGGGGCCAGATCCTGGCGTCAGAGCCGGGGGCCAGATCGAAGAATTTCGGAGAATCGCATGCGTCGCGTCGTTGTAACCGGACTGGGCCTCGTCACTCCGCTGGGAGCGGACGTCGAGATGGCCTGGAAAAACATCCTGGCCGGCAAGTCTGGTGCGGGGAAGATCACCCGGTTCGATGCCTCGGACCAAAAGTGCCACATCGCCTGCGAGGTCAAGCCCGCGGACCATGAATACGGGTTCGACCCGAACAAGCGCGTCGATCACAAGGTCCAGCGCCAGGTCGATCCGTTCATCATATATGGGATCGATGCGGCGGGACAGGCGATCGAGGACGCCGGCCTCACCGACATGGACGAAGCAACGCGCCTGCGCGCCGGCTGCTCGATCGGCTCGGGCATCGGCGGCTTGCCCGGCATCGCCAGCGAATCGCTGGTCCTGGCCGAGAAGGGCCCCTCGCGCGTCAGCCCCCACTTCGTCCACGGCCGGCTGATCAACCTGATCTCGGGCCAGGTCTCGATCAAGTACGGCCTGATGGGGCCCAACCATGCGGTCGTGACCGCCTGCTCGACGGGTGCCCACTCGATCGGCGACGCCGCGCGGATGATCCGCGACGACGATGCCGACATCATGCTCGCCGGCGGCGCGGAAGGCACGATCTGCCCGATCGGCATCGCCGGTTTCGCCCAGGCCCGCGCGCTGTCGACCAACTTCAACGATGAGCCGGAACGGGCCAGCCGCCCTTACGACAAGGATCGCGACGGCTTCGTCATGGGCGAAGGCGCGGGCGTCGTCGTGCTCGAGGAATACGAGCACGCAAAGGCGCGCGGCGCAAAGATCTACGCCGAAATCGTCGGCTACGGCCTGTCGGGTGATGCGCACCACGTGACGGCTCCGCACCCCGAAGGCTCGGGCGCGTTCCGCTCGATGGAGATGGCGCTCAAGAAGGCCGGGATGACCCCTTCGGACATCGACTATATCAACGCCCACGGCACTTCGACCCCGATGGGCGACGAGCTCGAACTGGGCGCGGTGCGGCGGCTGTTCGGCGATGCGATCGAGACCGTCTCGATGAGCTCGACCAAGTCCGCCATCGGCCACTTGCTTGGCGGCGCGGGCGCGGTCGAGGCGATCTTCTGCATCCTCGCGATCCGCGACCAGATCGTGCCGCCCACGCTCAACCTCGACAATCCGAGCGACGGCTGCGCCGGCGTCGACCTGGTGCCGTTCGTCGCGAAGAAGCGCCGTGTCCGCGCGGCACTCAACAACAGCTTCGGCTTTGGCGGGACCAACGCGAGCCTGATCATCAAGGCGATCTGAGACGATGCGCCGGCGGGGGCTCCTCGCGCTCCTCGTTGCCGGCCTCGCGCTGGCGACCGGGGCGTTCGTGGCAGCGCCTTGGTACACCGCTGGTAGCCTGCCTCGCGACACCGCGTTCACCGTCCCGGACGGGTCGAGCCTGGCCTCCGTGGCCGCCAAGCTCGAGCAGGAAGGCGCGATCGGCTCGGCCCGCGGCTTCCGGCTTCGCGCGCGCCTGTTCGGCGGCGGCGCCCCGATCAAGGCGGGCGAGTTCATGCTGCCGAAGGGCGCCAGCGCGGCGCAGATCCTTCGGTTGCTGCAGGGCGACGACATCCTCCGGCGCTTCGTTACGATACCCGAGGGGATGCCCTCGATCATGGTCTACGATCGCCTCATGGCGCAGCCGTTCCTGACGGGGCCGGTCGCCGTGCCGCCCGAAGGTTCAGTCCTGCCCGACAGCTACGACGTCCAGCGCGGAGAAAGCCGTCAGGCGGTCTTGCAACGCATGCAAAGCGCGATGCAAACGGCGCTGAGAGAGGCCTGGGCGCAGCGGAAACCCGGCATCGCGGTCAGGACGCCACAAGAAGCGCTGGCGCTCGCGGCGATCGTGGAGAAGGAAACCGGCAAGCCGTCCGAACGCCAGATGGTCGCCGGGCTCTATTCGAACCGCCTGCGCCAGGGAATCATGCTCCAGGCCGATCCGACGATCATCTATCCGATCACCAAGGGCAAGCCGCTCGGCCGCAGGATTCGCCAGTCGGAAATCCAGGCGGTCAACGGCTACAACACTTACACGATGCTCGGCTTGCCCCAGGGTCCGATCACCAATCCCGGCCGCGCCGCGATCCTGGCGGTGCTGGACCCGGCCAAAACCGACGCGCTCTATATGGTTGCCGACGGCACCGGCGGCCACGCCTTCGCCGCGACGCTGGAGCAGCACAACGCGAATGTCGCAAAGTGGTTTGCTATCCGCCGCGCGAAGGGTGAAATGTAGGCTTGGGAACGGCCCTGCCATCACCGCATTCAGCCACCAAAGGAGATAGCCCGTGATCGACCGCGAGATCCCCGACGTCACCCTGAAGACCCGCGTTCGCGACGAAACCGTCGGCGGCGACAATCCGTTCCGCTGGCAAGACCTAAACGTCCGCGATGCATTTGCCGGCCGCAAGGTCGTCGTATTTTCGCTGCCGGGCGCGTTCACGCCAACGTGCAGCAACGAGCAGTGCCCGAACTTCGAGCGCCTTTACGACGAATTCAAGACGCTCGGCATCGACGATGTCTACTGCATCGCGGTCAACGATGCTTTCGTGATGTATCAGTGGGGCCAGAAGCTCGGCCTCAAGAAGGTCAAGCTCCTGCCTGACGGCTCGGGCAACTTCACCCGCCGCATGGGCATGCTCATCAACAAGGACCACCTGGGCTTTGGTCAGCGCAGCTGGCGCTACGCCATGGTCGTCGAAGACAACACCATCACCCACTGGTTCGAGGAACCGGGAATCAACGACGTTGGCGCGGACAGCGACCCTTATGGCCAGACCGCGCCCGAGCATATGTTCGACGTGCTCAAGGCCGAATTGGCGTCCGCCTGAGCCGGCCGGCATGGGTCCGGTCAGGGTGGCTTGACCGCGCGTTAAGCCAGCCCTAAGAGCCCGCCTGCACCCGCAAGCGGCGCTTGTGGCGGAGTAGCTCAGCTGGTTAGAGCAGCGGAATCATAATCCGCGTGTCGGGGGTTCGAGTCCCTCCTCCGCTACCACTTGAAACGTTCCAAAGCGTTTCGGTGGTGCATTGCCGGTGGCGGCGGCCATCATGGCCTGCATTCTGCCTTCGACATCGATGTGCATCCCGCGCGGTTGATCCATCGGGGTGAGGATCACCGCGTGGACGAGGCTGCGGAGCGCATTGCGGGCGGCGA
>JBDSOM010000211.1:0-7790 GCA_039914785.1 Novosphingobium sp. | reverse complement strand
GCCGAACCGATCGCATAGCCCTTGGTCACGGCCTTGGTCGTGTTGCCGACGGCGTCGAGGGCGTCGGTGCGCGTACGAACCTCGTCCTCCATGCCCGACATTTCGGCGATGCCACCGGCATTGTCGGTAACCGGGCCATAGGCATCGAGTGCCACGACCATGCCGGCCAGCGCCAGCATTGCGGTGGCCGCGTAGGCGATGCCCATCAGGCCGGCGAGGATGTAGGCGATGATGATGCCGGCGCAGATCACCAGCGTCGGCAGCGCGGTCGATTCCATGGAAATCGCCAGGCCCTGGATCACGTTGGTGCCGTGGCCCGTTTCGGAAGCCTTGGCGATCGAGCGGACCGGACGGTAGTTGGTGCCGGTGTAGTACTCGGTGATCCAGATGATCAGCCCGGTGATGACCAGGCCGAGCAGCGCACAGTAGAACAGCGTGCGGCCGGTATAGGCCTGATCGCCGATCGCGCTCTCCATGTCGCCCAAGGCATAGCTGATCGCCCACCAGATCGCCGGGACCGACAGGACCGCGGTGACCAGGAAGCCCTTGTACATGGCGCCCATGATGTTCTTGGCACCAGGTCCTTTGGCACCCAAGCGGACGAAGTACGTGCCGATGATCGAGGTCACGATGCAGACGCCGCCGATCAGCAGCGGCAGGGCCATCATCGCCATGAGGTTGTCCGCGCCCTTGAGCAGCAGCGCGGTCAGCACCATCGTGGCGCCGACCGTGACGACGTACGTCTCGAACAAGTCGGCCGCCATGCCCGCGCAATCGCCGACGTTGTCGCCCACGTTGTCCGCGATCACGGCGGGGTTGCGTGGGTCGTCCTCGGGGATCCCGGCTTCGACCTTGCCGACGAGGTCGGCGCCGACGTCGGCGGCCTTGGTGAAGATACCGCCGCCCAGCCGCGCGAAGATCGAGATCAGCGAGGCCCCGAAGGCCAGCGCGGTCAGCGCCTGGACCACGGTGCGGTCCTCACCGCCGACGGTGTAGTGCGCCACCTCGATCAGATACCAGTAGAACACCGCGATCGCGAGCAGCGCGAGCCCGGCGACCAGCATGCCGGTGATCGCCCCGGCGCGGAACGCCAGGGTCAGGCCGTTCTGCAGGCCGACTTCAGCCGCCGCCGCAGTGCGGACGTTGGCGCGCACCGAGATGTTCATGCCGATGAACCCGGCGACGCCCGAAAGCACCGCGCCGATCAGGAACCCGGTCGCCGAGACGGTGCCGAGAAAATAGGCGACGATGACCGCGACGATCACGCCGACGATGGCGATCGTGGTGTACTGGCGCTTCAGGTAGGCTTGTGCGCCTTCCTGAATGGCGGCGGCAATTTCCTGCATTTTCGCATTGCCTGCCGATGCCGAGAGCACCTGGCGGCTGGTGATGAAGCCGTAAAGTATGGCCAACAGGCCCAAGCCTATCGCTATCGTGACGAGATCCACGTGCGCTGTCCCCCTTTTTGGATTGATTACGCAATTTGAAGGCTCCTCTCCCAAGGGGCCAAGCGGGCAGAACATACGGGCCGGCGTCGCGTGCGCAAGCCCTTAGCCGTGCCGATCCAACCGGGGGCTGGCGAGCCGCGGTATCGGCACCATCGGAAGTCGTTCCGGGTATAGGCACCGCCACGGAATAGTACTTAGCGCGCGGCTGCTTGCGGCTTCTTATGGTTTATGCGAAATTAACCATATGGATGTCGCGCTTCGAAAACTCATGGGGATCATGCCGTTCCTGTTCGGGATCGGCTTCATTGCGCCGCTGATCGCGCAGCTCATGCTCAGGTTCGAGGTCTCTGGCCCGTACGGCGTGAGCCCGCTTGCAGTCGGGCTTGCCGTCGGCGGGACCTGGGGGCTCGTTGCCAACATTCGTGGGCGTTGGTTGTGAGGGCGGGCCGATGAGGTTGGCGCTGTGAGCGAGCAAGACCTGCTGATCCAACCCGGCGTCGTCGGCCGGACCCCGGCTGGCGGCGGCTCGGCGTTTCCGCTCGGCCCGGACGGGCTGGATCGTTACACCCGCCGCGACCTCCGCAAGGAGGAGATCGCGATCGCCAGCGAATTTCACGGCGGCGCGATGTGGGTCTATGTTGCCGCGACGATCGTCTGCTTCGCCGTATGGGTGTCGTTCTTCCCGCTGGCGATCATGGGCCAGATCAACCTGGGCGTCGCTTTCGTGCTGTCCTGCATCATCGCCACGGGCGGCTACGTGACCAGCCACGAGGCGATGCATTCAAACATCGCCCGCCCGGGCGACAAACGGCGCTGGCTCAACGAATTGACCGGGCAGCTTTCGACGATCCCGATCGTCTTTCCGTTCAGCATGGCCCGGCTGATGCACCTCGAGCATCACTACCATTGCAACGATCCGCAAAAAGATCCGGACTACACCGACGAAGCGCCGAACATGTGGATGGCGTGGTACAAGACCTGGTACAATCGCCAGCCGCGCGTCGACGGGTCGATCCACGCCTACAAGCGCATCCTGGCCGAAATGGGCACGCCCGCAGCGAGCCGCGCGCTGAAGGATACGGTGCTGCTGCAGCTGTTCTTCATGGCCGCGCTCTTCACCCTGGCCTGGACCGGTTATGCGATCGAGGCGGCGCTGATCTGGTGGCTGCCGCGCCATATCGGGCTCAGCTATATCCGCTTCTATCTGAGCTGGGCGCCGCACCATCCGCGCGAGGGTAAGCAGGGTCGCTACGAGAACACCAACATCTTCAAGAGCCGGCTCGGCCACGTGCTGTCGATGGGGATGGAAACGCACCTTGTGCATCACCTCTACCCCTCGATCCCGAACCACCGCACGCGCGCGGCCTACTTCGCGCTGAAGCCGATCCTGAAGGCGCGCGGCGTGGACATCACGAAGCTCTAGCGGTCGCTACCTGTCAGCGATGCTCGTACCCCAGGCGGTCGCCGGGCTGGAGCGGCTCGCCGTCGAGCAGGATCGCATGGCCTGTCGCCGCGCGCGCCTCGCCGATGCGTACGGCCGCCACAGGGGGCACCGCGCCGGGGGGCAGGGTGAACAGCAGCTGGTAATCGTCGCCCCAGCGCAGCGCCTCGTCGCGGCGCGCTTCGGGCGTGGCGATGGGGACCGACGCGCTGGTTATCGCGAGGGCGACCCCGCTCGCTGTGGCCATGCGACTGGCGTCGAGCAGCAGTCCATCGGACACATCCATCATCGCGGTGACATGCGGGGCAAGGGCCCGGCCTTCGCTGAGCAGCGCGGCGGGGCGGCGGTAGGCGAGGCTGTCGCCCGAGCCGCTGCGCAAAGCTTCGAGGCCGATCATGGCCGCGCCGACCGGACCGGTCAGGTAGAGCGCGTCCCCCGGCCGGGCACCGCTGCGCGATGGGACAGGACGGTGGGTGGCGCGGCCGATCGCGGTAAGGCCGAGCGACCTTGGCCCCTGGACCGCGACCGTGTCACCACCCAGCAACGGCACGCCGTAATGCGCCAGCGCCGCTTTCAGCCCGTCGAGAAATCGCGCGTCGTCCGCGCCGAGCGTGTAGCCGAGTAGAACCCCGACCGGCTCCGCGCCCTTGGCGGCGAGATCGGACAGGTTGGTCGCCACCAGCTTCCACGCGACGTCCGCAGGGTCTTGCTCAGGGAGGAAATGGACGCCCTCGGCCATCACGTCGTGCGTCAGGACCAGTGCCTCGCCGCCGAACTCGATCACCGCGCAGTCGTCGTCGAGCCCCCGCGCGCCCGGATGCGTCGCGAGACGACGCAAGGCGGCGATGAAGGCGAGTTCGGTGGTCATGGCGCAGGCTTTGTGTCTAGCGAAGAGATCGCCCCCATCCAACTCCGCCTGATCCGCTTTGCGAATAAGGCTCCGTATCCTTCCCCCATCGAGGGGGAAGGGAGCAGGAGTTCTGCGATCATCTTCCTTCTTCCCTCTTGATGGGGGAAGGATGCGAAGACTTGGCGGCTTGCCGCCTAGTCGCAGCTGGATGGGGGTGATCTCTCCCCAGGAAGTGGGCCAGCCTGATCATACAACCCTCGCCATTCTGCAGCACGTCGTTGTTCCAAAACCGGATAATTCGATAGCCCTCCGCTTCGACGAGGTGCGAGCGTTCCGCGTCTGCTTCCTCGGAATGCTGGCCGCCATCGATCTCGACAACGACCTTGGCCCGGTGGCTGGCGAAGTCGACGATGTAGTGCCGCAGGGGCACCTGAAAACGAAAGCGGCACTCAGGGAAATTAGCCTTCAGCAGCCGCTCTATCGTATGCTCGGCTGCAGTCGCATTGCGGCGTAACTCGCGCGCTCGAACGACTGAAATGGCGGGCGCGTGTTTCTTCACAGGCGTCATACCTAGCGGATAGGTCACCCCCATCCAACTCCGCCTGATCCGCTTTGCGAATAAGGCTCCGTATCCTTCCCCCATCGAGGGGGAAGGGAGCAGGCCATCCGAGAGTTGCCGCGCCCCGAATAGGGTCAGCCGCGCACCATTCTCGCCACGGCATCGAGCAGCCCGTTGACGAATTTGGCCTCGCGCGCATCGAAGAAGGCGTGGGCGACGTCGAGGTACTCGTTGATCACGGTGGCGGTGGGCACGTCGGGGCGGGCGATGAGTTCGTAGGCGCCGACGCGCAGGATCTGGATCATGGTCTTGTCCAGGCGGGGGAGTGCCCAGCCTTCGGCCAGCTTGCCCGACAGGATCTCGTCGATCTCGTCGCGGCGGGCGATCGTGCCTTTGACCAGGTCGTCGAAGAACGCGACTTCGGCGTCGGCGAAATGCATGTCCTCCAGCTCCGCGCCGAGGCGGTGCATGTGGAATTCGTCGAGCAGCTTGACGACCGCGGTGCCCTCCATCTGGAACTGATAGAGCGCCTGCACCGCGCCGAGGCGGGCGGCGGCGCGAGCCGTCCTGTTCTGACTGGTGGGGCGGTCACTCATATTCCAAGCCTTACTTCGATCGATCGCGCATGCGCGGGGAGCCCTTCGGCGTCGGCGAGCGCGATCGCCGCCGGGCCGATGGCCTGCAAAGCGGCCTCGTCGAGCTGGATGAAGCTCGTCCGCTTCATGAAATCGAGCACCGACAGTCCCGAGGCGAACCGCGCCCGGCGGCCCGTCGGCAGCACGTGGTTTGGCCCCGCGACGTAATCGCCGACGGCTTCGGGGGTCAGCCGGCCGAGGAACACCGAACCCGCGTGGCGGATCGCGTCCATCAAGGTCTGCGGATCGTCGACCGCAAGCTGGACGTGCTCGGCGGCCAGCGCATTGGCGAGCGCCGGGGCCTCGTCCAGCGAGGCGACCTCGATGATCACGCCGTGGGTGTTCCAGCTTTCGGCGGCGACGCGCGCGGTCGGCAGCATCGCGAGCTCGACGCCGATGCGGTCGGCCACGGTATCGGCGAACAGCGGATCGTCGGTGATCAGGATCGACTGCGCGACAGGATCGTGCTCGGCCTGGCTGAGCAAGTCGGCGGCGATCCATTCGGGATCGTTCTTGGCGTCGGCGATGACCAGGATTTCGCTGGGCCCGGCGACCATGTCGATGCCGACGACCCCGAACAGCTGGCGCTTGGCCTCGGCCACCCAGGCGTTGCCGGGGCCGGTGATCACGTCGACCGGGCGGATTCGCTCGGTGCCATAGGCGAGGGCGGCAACCGCATGGGCCCCGCCGATCCGCCAGATTTCGTCGACGCCCGCGATGTGCGCGGCCGCCAGGACCAGCGGATTGACCACGCCTTTGGGCGTTGGGGTAACCACGACGAGCCGCTCGACGCCGGCGACTTTGGCGGGGATCGCGTTCATCAGCAGCGAGGATGGATAGGCCGCGCGGCCGCCCGGAACGTAGAGCCCGGCGGCGTCGACGGCCCGCCAGATCGCGCCGAGGCGGACGCCCGCATCGTCGGTGTCGTCGCGGTTGGCGGGCTTCTGGGCCTCGTGGAAAGTACGAATGCGCGCTGCGGCGAGTTCCAGCGCGGCGCGCAAGTCCGGCTTCAGGTCGTCGTAAGCCTGGCGGCATTCTTCGGGCGTGATCCGCCAGTCGGCGTCTGCCGCCAGCTTGTGCCCGTCATAGCGCTGGGTCAGTTCGACCAGCACCGCGTCGCCGCGGTGGCGCACGTCGTCGAGGATGCGCGTTACATCACGGGCGACATCCTCGTCGCTCTCGCGCCGGTCGTCGACCAGGCGCTTGAACGCTTGCGCGAAGCCGGGGTCGCGGGAGTTGAGCCGCAGCATCAGGCGGCTTCCGCCACCAGCGCGCGGAACCGCTCGACAAGGCGCGCGACGCGCTCGTCGGTCTTGAGCGCGGCGCGGTTGACGATCAGGCGGGCCGAGATCTGCAGGATCGTCGCGGTCTCGATCAGGCCGTTATCCTTCAGCGTCCGCCCGGTCGAAACAAGGTCGACGATGCGGCTGGCGAGGCCCAGCCCGGGGGCGAGTTCCATCGCGCCGTTGAGCTTGACGACTTCGGCCTGGATGCCCTGGCGCTCGTAGTGGCGGCGGGTGAGGTTGGGGTACTTGCTGGCGACGCGCAGGTGGCTGTTGCCGCCATTGCTCGCGCCCACCGGCTCGGCGACCGACAGGCGGCAGTGGCCGATGTCGAGGTCGACCGGAGCGTAAAGGTCGGAATAGGCGAACTCCTCGACCACGTCGGACCCAACGATGCCGACTTGCGCGGCCCCGTGGGCCACGAACGTGGCGACGTCGAACGCGCGGACACGGATGATCCGCATGTCCGCGCTTTCGCCATCCGCGCCAATACACCCGAACGACAGGGCGCGGCTGTTCTTGTCATGGAACTCGGCCTCGGGCACCACACCGGCACGCGTCATGAGCGGCAGCGCCTCGTCGAGGAGGCGGCCCTTGGGGACGGCAAAGATCAGCGGTTCGGCCATAGCCGGCGCGCATTAGGCTGCGAGGGCGAAAAGGGCAACATGGCGCAGACAGGCGGCGGGGCGGGGTTCAAGGTCGGCAGCGTCGCCGAGGCGTTCGCCAACCAGATCGAATATTGCCGCAGCAACGGCGCACCTGTCACCGCGCGGATGGTCGCGGCGGTCGCGGCGCTGCTGGACCGCCCGGACCCTGGCACGTTTATCGCGCGAATCCGCGACTGGCAGGGGGCACCGCTGGCCGACGCGCTGCCGCTGCGCGCGGTGGGCGGGCTTCATGCCCTGCGCCTGGCGGGCGTTGCGCCGGAGCTGGCCCCGCTTTATGCGGGTGAGGATGCCGCCGGGGATGCCGACGATGCGGCGATCGTCGGCGAAGTGGTGCGCGAGCACGAGGCGGTGCTGCTGCCCTGGCTCGATGGCCCGCCGCAGACCAACGAAGCCGGGCGCTCGTCAGGATTCATCGCCGCGCTGCTGTGGCTGGCGGAGCAGGGCCTGCCACCGCGCTTCGCGTGCCTGGAGATCGGCTCGAGCGCGGGCATCAACCTGATGATCGACCGCTACTTTTACGATCTCGGCGGGGTAAGCGTCGGTCCCGCGGGGGCGGCGATGCGGTTCGCGCCCGAATGGCGCGGTCCGCCGCCCCCGAACCGCGAGATCGCTTTTGCCGGGCTAACAGGTTGCGACGTCGCGCCGGTGGACCTGACCGATCCGGCGCAAGCGCTGCGGCTGCGCGCCTACATCTGGCCCGAGCACGCGGTGCGGTTCGAGCGGATGGATGCCGCGATCGCCGCGGCTGGCGAGCGCAAGCCCGACCTGGTGGCGATGAACGCCGCCGATTTCGTCGAACGGCAACTGGCGCTTCCGCAAGCCGCCGGGACGACGCGGGTGCTGATGCATTCGATCGTGTGGCAATACGTGCCGGAGGATCAGCAGGCCCGCGTGACCGCAGCGATG
>JBDSOM010000075.1:0-3831 GCA_039914785.1 Novosphingobium sp. | reverse complement strand
CAATCCGTTCGATCTCGCGCCCGCCAGCGACGATGCCACGACAATCGCCGCGCTGACCAAGGCGGCGGGTGAACTGCGCCGCCTGGCAGCCGCGCAATCTGGCCCATTGGGGAGCGTCGCCGGCAAGCTGGCCGCGACTTTCCTCCGCCTGGCCCAGGCCAGCCCGGCGGCGCGCGCAAAAGTCGGCACGATGCTGACCGACCCGCTGGAAGTCACGCTGGGCCAGATCCGCCTGTCACTGCAGCCGGGGCCGGTAACACGCGCGACCCTGCCGCCCGAGATCACCCAGGACTGGCTGGTCAAGGACGGCCGGGCGATGGTCCAGATCATGCCGTCGGGCAACAGCGCCGACAACGCGGTGATCGAGCGGTTCACCGCGGCGGTGCGCCAGGTGGCGCCGGACGCGGTCGGCATGCCCGTATCCACGCAAGAGGCCGCCCGGACGGTAACGCGGGCCTTCATCGAGGCCGGCGTGATCGCGCTGCTGCTGGTCAGCCTGCTGCTGTTCGCCGTGCTGCGCAGCGCGCGCGAGGTCGCCTTCACCCTCGCCCCGGTCGTGCTGTCGGGGTTCCTGACGCTCGGCAGCTGCGTGGTGATCGGCCAGCCGCTGAACTTCGCCAACATCATCGCCTTCCCGCTGCTGTTCGGGGTCGGCGTCGCCTTCCACATCTACTTCGTGATGGCCTGGCGCGCGGGGACGGGCGACTTGCTCCAGACCAGCTTGGCCCGGGCGATCGTGTTCAGCGCGCTGGCAACCGGCAGCGCGTTCGGCGCGCTGTGGATCTCCGACCACCCCGGCACCGCCAGCATGGGGCTGATCCTGATGATCTCGCTGATCTGGACGCTGGTTTGCGCGTTGATCTTCGAGCCTGCCTTGCTCGGCCCGCCCGAACGCCGCAAGTAACCCGCTCCCTGCCGGGGTGGCAGCTTGGCGGGGTGGCGGCTTGGGGGGTGCCGATCGAGCAGGATTGCGATTGGGCGCGAAGCTGGCACCTCCCACCCGACAAACCGCGCGGTTCGGCCTGAGGAAGGTCCATTCTGGGGTTTGCGCGGGAACCCTCAGGGAAAACCACGATTATGTTCTTGGCGAGAGGCGCTAGGGAACACCCATGGTGCGCCGTACAACTTTGTATTTGATCGATAGTAACCTCAGCCGCCGGGCGGCGATCTGCCACGCGCTGGCCGCGTCGGAAATTTACGTCGCGCCGTTCGAGGACGTCGCCGAGATCAAGGCCCACTGGCCGAGCGCGGGGGTCATCCTGATCGAGGACGTGGCCGGATATCTTCCGGCGTTGCTGGCCTTCATGGCCGAGCAGAACTGTTGGCTGCCGCTGATCGGCTTTTCCGAACAGCCCCGGACGCAGCGTGTGGTGCGCGCGATCCTCGATGGCGCGCTGGGCTATCTCGATTGGCCGAGCGCCCCCGCCGACATCGAGCAGGCGGTTGCCAGCGCGGAGCACGATGCCGAAAAGCTGGGCAGCTTTCGCCTTCGCCAGGCCCGCGCGCGCAGCCGGATGCAAAGGTTGACCCCGCGCGAGCAGCAAGTGCTGAGCGCGATCACCGAGGGGCTCTCTAACCGCGAAATCGGCGAACGGCTGGAGATCAGCCCGCGTACGGTCGAAATCCATCGCTCGAACATGCTCAACAAGGTCGGCGCCGACCACACGTCCGAGGCGATCCGCATCGCGATCGAGGCGACGCTGGTGGCGTAACCCGCCGTGCCCCCTCCGGAAGGGGCCAGGTTATGGCGAGGTTATCGCCAAGTTATACGGCACCCACCGCCGCGATCTCGATCAGCTTGTGCGCTACCCAATCCGGCTCGGTGATCATCAGGTCGTGGCCGGTGTCGATATCCCAGACGCGGTCGTGCGAGCGCTCGCGCAGCAGCGCCATGTCGCGGCCGGGGATCGTCGCGGTGCAGATCAGGTGCGATTCGGGGATTGCGCGCATCGCCGCCTCGCTGCGCAACACGAGCTTCTGGGCGAAGCAGGCCCAGGGCTGCGGGGTCAGGCGCTCGTTGGTCCATTGCGCCAACGCGGGATCGTGGATGCCGAAGAACCCGGCGTAGAACGGCTCGGGCTTCATCACCAGCTCGACCCCGTTTTCGACGTAAAGCCCTTCGCGCGTCGGGTCGATGCTGGCGAAAGCATGTTCGTGCAGCGATTCGCCGTCCCGGAGATACGCGGCATCGAGATAGACGCGGTGGCCGACGCGCTCGGGCGCGCGGTCTGCGGCGCCGGTGATCACCATCCCGCCGTAGCTGTGCCCAACCAGGATCGCGCCGCGCAGATCCTCGTGGAACAGCAAGCCGGCCACGTCGGCAATATGGCTATCGAGGTCGATGCCGGGATGAAGCTGGTGCTGGTGCTCGCCCATTCCCGGCAGCGAGGGGGCATGAACGGCATGGCCGGCGTGCCGGAGCCGCTCGGCCACGAACCGATAACACCACCCGCCATGCCCGCCGCCGTGAACGAGTACGAAAGTCGCCATAGGTCCTCCTGCGCGCCGTCAGCGGCGATCCATGGACCGTGTGCCAGCGTTAGCGAGGAAATGATACAAACTGTCGCATAGCCTGGGCCGGGTAGGCTGGGAAAGTGCAGGCTGGGAAAGTGCAGGCTGGGAACGTGGGGAAGAACGAAACACTTCGCGACGTTGCGTCATCCCGGGATCGACCCGGAATGACGCGGAGCGACGTCAGCTGCGTTCGGGCTGGACCAGATCGCGGTCTTCCTCGCGGATCGGCCGCGCGTATTCGTTCTGGTGCCGGCCGGCTTCCCATTGGTCGTTGGGCCGGCTCGATTCATACGTCTGTTCGCGCTGGTAGGTGTTCTCCTCGCGCACGACCCGGCACCGCTTGGCCTTGGTCGAATCGCGGTCGATCGCCCGGCCGGCGACCGCGCCGCCGACGGCGCCGATAATCGGCCCAAGGATGCCGCCGAAGATGCCCCCGCCGATCAGCGCGCCGGCCACACCGCCGATCGCCAGGCCGGTAGTGCCCTGCGACTTGCGGCATTCGGTGTACGTGACGTTGCCGCTTTGGCGCGGTGCGTCTTGCGCCAGAGCGGGCTGGGCCATGGACAGTGTCAGGGCCGAAGCCGCAGCTCCGAGCGTGAGCATCAGACGGGTCATCGTAGTTTGCCTCCGGTCATTTCAATGAACGGATCGTGCAACTTATTTGGTTAATTTTGAACTAACGCCCGCTCGGCTCGTCAGCGCGCGGCAACGCTTTGGCGGGTATCCCGGGCCGGACCGCTATTCTTCGGTCAGGTCGACATAGTCCCAATCGACGCTGAATGAATCCGGCGCCGCCACCGGCCGGCCTGCCGCATCGCGCGCGGGGCGATACCGAAACCGCTGGAACAGGATCTGACAGGTCTTGGTGTCGAACTGCGGAATCCCGCTCGGGCGGCTGATCCGGCACGAGGTCACCCGGCCGTTCGTGCCGACGATGACCTCGGCCCAGGTGGTGCCCTTGGGCCCTTGCGCGCGCAGTTCCTTGGGATAGTCGGATTGGTTGAAGCCGCCCCGGATGACTTGCGGATCGATCGCCGCGCGCGGGGAAGGGGGCGAACCACCGCCATCACCGGTGCCGCCTCCGCCGGTTCCAGTGCCAGAGCCCCCTGCCCCGGTGCCGGTCCCGGCCGCCGCCGCGCCCGAACTTTGCGCCACGCCCGCCGCGGGCACCGGCGCGGGCGCGAACGAGGGAACGGCGATGGGAATCGCGACCGCCAGCGGCGCGGCCTCGGCGATCGGCGCGGGCGGTGCCGCGTCGCGCGCTTTCGCGGTGCCGCGCGTGGGCTGCGGCGCGGGCGGTGGCGGCGGCGGCGGCGG
>JBDSOM010000020.1:0-5006 GCA_039914785.1 Novosphingobium sp. | reverse complement strand
CTTCATTGTCATTGGCACTTGTGGGTTTTGAGCCTTGAACGGGTTACTCAGCCCGGGCAAAAACAGCGCTTTTCAACACACGTCGATCCTAGTTCGGCCCCGTCATTACCCCTGCGACAAACAGGATTCCCGCAAAGCGAGAAGTGGTAATGGTGGAGCCGCCGGGTACCGCCCCCGGGTCCGCTGCATCTATTGCACGCCGCAATTTATCACCATATCCGGTCGAAACCGGCAGGGCCTATATAGCGACGCGGCCATGAATGTGAAGTGACTGCGAGTGTGAAGCGACTGGGAATGTGAAGTGACTGCGACGACGAACATTACCCGCGCCGCCGCAACTCGTCGCGGATTTCGGCGAGCAGTTCGACTTCGCTTGGCCCGGCCGGGGCCGCTTCGGGCGGCGGGCTCATCCGGTTCGCCGCCTTCACGATCAGGAAGATGATCCACGCCAGGATCAGGAAATTGACGACCTGGGTGATGAAATCGCCGTAGCCGATCATCGGCACGCCGGCCGCCTTGAGCGCCACGTAATCGGCCGGGTCGCCCTTGTAGGCCGCGGGAATTTTGCCGAGCAGCACGAAATACTTGGTGAAATCGGCGCCCCCGGTGATCCAGCCGACGATCGGCATGATGACGCTTTCGGTTAGCGAGGTGACGATTTTGCCGAAGGCTGCGCCGATGATCACGCCCACAGCCAGGTCGAGCACGTTGCCGCGTGAAATGAACGTCTTGAATTCGGTCAGCATGGCCATGAGCGCGATCATCCGTACGGTGGGTCGATGTCGCGCAAAGTGTGGCATGGTGCCCGCGACGGAGCAAGCATCGCGGCCCGTCGCTCGGCCAGTCGCTCGCTGCGTCCTTGAACCGCAGCGGGACAACGCTACATTCACCGCGCCGGGCCAGTCGCCCGGAGCCTCAGAGGGAACCCGACCAGATGTCCAGATCGCTTGCCGCCCGCGCCGTCCGCCTTGCGGTGGTCGCGTTCGCTGCCGCCGGCCTTGCCGGATGCGGCGTCAACACCGTGCCTACGTCCGAAGAGAACGCCAAGGCAAAGTGGGCAGACGTCGAAAGCGCCTACCAGCGGCGCGCCGACCTGGTCCCGAACCTCGTCGCCACGGCCAAGGCTGCGGCGTCGTCGGAAACGCAGATCCTGACCAACGTGACCAACGCCCGCGCGGCGGCGACCTCGATCAACGTCCGCACCGAGGATCTCAGCGACCCGGCGGCGTTCGAGAAGTTCCAGGGTGCCCAGAATCAGCTGACCCAGGCGCTCGGCCAGTTGCGCACCGTGGTCGAGAATTATCCGACCCTGCAGAGCCAGGCACGCTTTGCCGACCTGATGACCCAGCTGGAAGGCACCGAGAACCGGATCAACGTTTCGCGCACGCGCTACAACGAGGCGGTGCAGAGCTATAACACCACCATCCGCACCTTCCCCGCGGTGCTCGCCGCCAAGGTGATCTACGGCGCGAAGCCGATGATCCCGTTCAAGGCGGACGCCGGCGCTTCGGCCGCACCGAAGGTCGACTTCGGTGGGACGGCTGCCCCTGCTGCGGCCGGGCAATAGGCGACGGCCCGGACACAACCGTTGCGCATAGTAACCGCCTGGCTCCTGGCGTTGCTGGCTTTTGCCGCAACGCCAGCGCTGGCCGCCATCCCGCCACGGCCGGCGGGGCCGGTACTCGATCAGGCGGGGATCATTCCCGACGCGCAGGAAGCCGCGCTCGACGCCAAGTTGCGCGCCTATACCCAGGCAACCGGCCGATCGGTGATCGTCGCGACGGTGAGTTCGCTCGATGACTTGCCCATCGACAGCTACGCCCAGCAGCTGGTCGAGGCCTGGGACATCGGCGGCCAGACGACCGAAGAAGGCGTATTGCTGCTGATCGCGCCGACCGAGCGCCAGCTCCGGATCGCCGCCGCGCGCGGCGTGCAGGAGCGGCTGACCGACGCACTGTCGGGCCGGATCATCCGCGATACCATCGCCCCCCGGTTCAAGGCCGGCGACTTCGGCGGCGGGATTGCCGCAGGGGTCGATGCAATCACCACGCAGCTCGACCGCTCGCCTGCCGATGCAAAAGCCGTGGCCGAAGCGGCAGCAGCAGCAAGCCGCCAGGCCGGCAGCGGAGACAAGGCGAGCTTTGGCGGGGTGGCCTTCTGGATCGTGCTGATCCTGGTATTTATGTTCCTGTTCGGCCGGGGCGGCGGCCGGGGCGGCGGCCGGCGCGGCGGTCGGCGGTTTTCTTCCGGCGGTCTTGGCCCGATTATCGTCTTTGACGCGCTTAGCCATTTGGCCGGGCGCGGCGGCGGGTTCGGTGGCGGAGGCTTCGGAGGCGGCGGCGGCGATAGCGGCGGCGGATTCGGCGGGTTCGGCGGGGGCGGCGGCGGTTTCGATGGCGGCGGCGCCTCGGGGGATTGGTGATGGTTCAGCCCCTGCTCCTGAGCGAAGCGGACCACGACCGGGTATCGGCTGCGGTTAGCGCGGCCGAAGCGCACACTGCCGGCGAGATCGTTACGATCGTGGCCAAGCGCTCGGACGGCTATGCCGATGTCGCGCTCGCCTGGTCCGCGCTGGTCTCCTTCACCGCACTGACCGCGCTGTCGCTGTTTCCCGACTTTTACCTGGGGCTCATCGACGATATCCTGGGCCACTGGGGGCACGAGTGGACCTCGGCTGGCGTCTTCACCGTGGCGTTGGGCGTGGCGACACTCAAGTTCGTCGGCATGCTGCTGCTGCAACTATGGGCGCCGCTCAAGTTCTGGCTGGTCCCGCCGCACATCAAGCGGTTGCGGGTCCGACAGCGCGCCACCGCCTACTTCAAGACCGGTGCCGAACGGCGCACCAACGGGCGCACCGGCATCGTCATCTACCTCTCGCTCGCCGAACACCGGGCGGAAATCCTCGCCGACGAGGCGATCGCATCCAAGGTTTCCGCCGAGGTCTGGGGCGAGGCGATGGCGGCGATGCTCGTGGAGCTGCGCAAGGGATGCCTGGCTGCCGGGATGATCGCTGCGGTCGAGCGCGTCGGGGTCGTCCTGGCGGAACACGCCCCCCGCGCGGACGACGACGTCAACGAACTGCCGGACCGGCTGATCGAGGTGTGATGAGCGCCGGCGACGAAGAACGCATTGTCTGGCAGGGCAAGTTCGTGACCGCCAAGGTCAAGGGCAAATGGGAATACGTCAGCCGTGCGCGCGGCATCCGCGCGGCGGTGATCCTGGCGATCGACGAGCACGACCACGTGATCCTGGTCGAACAGTTCCGCGTTCCGCTCGGCAAGATCTGCATCGAACTGCCCGCCGGCCTGATCGGCGACGGCGACGATACGCACGAAGCCGCCGACCTGGCCGGCGCGCGCGAACTGGAGGAGGAAACCGGCTACCGGGCCGAGCGGATGGAAACGATCGGCGAGTTCTATTCCTCGCCCGGCATGGTCACCGAGAGTTTCACCCTGCTGCGCGCGCACGGGCTGACCAAGGTCGGTCCTGGAGGCGGGACGCCGGGCGAGGACATCACCGTCCACCGAGTTCCGCTGGCGGAGCTAGACACGTTCATCGCCGGGCGCCGAGCACGGGGCGATGCGATCGACGTGAAGATGCTGATGCTGCTGGGGTATTCGTCGTCCCGAACTTGAGCCGGACCGAGCGTCATTTACAGCGATCAGCTTACAACGTCGTGAAGATCGCCCCGAAATCCCGGCCGCCGTTCCCCGCCGCGTTGAACGCCTCGTAGATCGCGGTTGCGTGCTCGCCCAGCGGCACCGTCGCGCCCGCCTCCCCCGCCGCCGCCATTGCCAGCCGCAAGTCCTTCAGCATCAGCGCGGAGGCGAAACCGCCCTGGTAACCGTTGTCCGCCGGGCTTGCCGCACCGACGCCGGGCGCTGGCGTATAGTCGTTCAGCGACCAGTTGTAGCCGGTGGACTTGGAACTGATCTCGTAGAACTTCTGCATGTCGAGCCCGTTCTTCTCGGCCAGCGCCAGCGCCTCGCACGTGCCGATCATGTGGATCGCCAGCAGCATGTTGTTACACATCTTGGCCACCTGACCGCTGCCGATCGCCCCGGCATGGATCACCGCTTTGGCCATCGGCTGGAGGACTTCGCTGGCCCGCTCGAACGCCGCGTCGGTGCCCCCGACCATGAACGTCAGCGTGCCGCCATTCGCCGCCGCGATGCCACCTGAAACGGGCGCATCGACCATCGAATAGCCTGCCCCGCCCGCGGCTTCCGCAACCTTGCGCGCCGTGGCGACATCGATCGTCGAGCAATCCAGCAGCAGCGCGCCCTTCGGCGCCTGGCCGATCACGTCATCTGTATAGACTTTGTCGACGATCGCCCCGTTGGGCAGCATCGAGACCACCGCATCGACGCCCTGCACGGCGGCGCGCACCGTGCCGAACCCCTCGCAGCCGTGGCTCTTGGCGTTCGCGATCGCCTCTGCCGCCAAATCGAACGCGCGAACGGTGTGCCCCGCCTTCACGAGGTTCGCGGCCATCCCGCCGCCCATGTTGCCGAGGCCGATGAAGGCGATGATCATGCCGATACTTTCCTCATGCCGATATTTCCCTCATGCCAGCACTTCGCCGGTCGCAATCCAGTGATAGCCTTTTTTGCTGATCACGAACGACGGTTCGAAGTTGCCGGTCGGTTGGAACGCCAGGAAGCCGTCACGCTCAAGCCCGCTGACGATCGCCCGGTCCATCCACACCCGGTCCTTGTGCAGCTTGAGCCCCCCTGCGGGTAATGGCCGGCCGCCCGTGATCCGGACGTAAGCGCGCAAGGTGGCCAGGCTGCGCAGCGGGTCCGCAGCGGCATCGCCGGTCGCACCGTCGTGCCACCAGGTCAGCCGCTGGCTGCCCGGTCGCTTCTGCTTTTCGATCGTCAACGTGGCGCTGGCGGGCAGGCCGACCCGCTCCAGCTCTTCGCCGAGCATAGCCAGCGCTTCTTCCTTGCGCGTAAAGACCGGCGGAGCGGCCATGGCCTACTTGCCCTTCCAGACGGCCGGGC
>JBDSOM010000026.1:0-6153 GCA_039914785.1 Novosphingobium sp. | reverse complement strand
GGTCGTCCTCGACAAGCAGAAGGCGGGGGGCTGGCATCAGATCCTAGACCTCCGACCGATCGTCGCGCTCGGTCAGGTAATCGCCGGTCGCGGCGTAATAGACCATCTCGGCGACGTTGGTGGCGTGATCGCCGATGCGTTCCAGGTTGCGGGCCACGAACAGGAGTTGCGCCGCGCTGCTGATCGTCGCCGGGTTCTCCATCATGTGGCTCACGAGGTTGCGGAAGATCGAGTTGTAGAACGCATCGACCTTCTCGTCACGCTGGACGACATCGATCGCGAGCTTGGGATCGCGGGCGGCGTAGGCGGTCAGCACGTCGTGGACCATTTCGGCAGCGACTTCGGCCATCGCCGGGATCAGGGTCAGCGGCTCGAACTTCTTGCGGCCCTCGATCTGGCCGGTGCGCTTGGCGATGTTCTTGGCGTAGTCGCCGATCCGCTCGATCACGCCGGCGATCTTCAGCGCGGCGATCACCTCGCGCAAGTCGTCGGCCATTGGCGCGCGCAAGGCGATGATTCGCACCGCGAGCCGGTCGACTTCCGCTTCCAGGGCGTCGATCCGTTTGTCGCGGGCGATCACGGCTGCGGCGAGGTCGTCCGACCCCTTGATCAGCGCGTCCATCGCCTCGCCGATCGAAACTTCGGCGAGGCCGCCCATCTCGGCGATCAATCCGCGCAGGCGGGTGATGTCCTCGTCGAACGCCTTGACCGTGTGTTCCATTACCATCTCAGCCGTACCTTCCGGTGATGTAGTCCTTCGTCCGCTCCTCGCGCGGATTGGTGAATATCTGCGAAGTTTCGCCATATTCGACCATGTTGCCGAGGTGGAAGAATGCCGTGCGCTGCGAGACGCGCGCCGCCTGCTGCATCGAGTGGGTGACGATCACGATCGCATAGCGGCCGCGCAGATCGTCGATCAGCTCTTCGATGCGGGCGGTGGCGATCGGGTCGAGCGCCGAGCACGGTTCGTCCATCAGGATGACTTCGGGATCTACCGCGATGGCCCGCGCGATGCACAGGCGTTGCTGCTGCCCGCCAGAGAGCGCCGTGCCGCTGTCGGTCAGGCGGTCCTTCACTTCTTCCCACAGTCCGGCGCGGCGCAGCGAACGTTCGACGATACTGTCGAGCTCGCTCTTGCCGTCGGCCAGGCCGTGGATGCGCGGGCCGTAGGCGACGTTCTCGTAGATCGACTTCGGGAACGGATTCGGTTTCTGGAAGACCATGCCGACCCGGGCGCGCAGCTGCACCACGTCCATGCCCGAGCGATAGATATCGTCGCCGTCGAGCAGGATCTCGCCCTCGACGCGCGCCGAGGCGATCGTGTCGTTCATCCGGTTGAGGGTGCGCAGGAAGGTTGATTTTCCGCAGCCCGACGGCCCGATGAAGGCGGTTACGAACTGGGTCTCGATATCGATTGAGACGTTGTCGATCGCGCGCTTGTCGCCGTAGAATACGGAAACGTCGCGGGTGCGAATCTTGGGTTCCGCGTTGGTTATGTCAGCTTTCACCAGGTCTTCTCGAATTTGTTGCGAAGATAGATGGCCAAGCCATTCATCACCAGCAGGAACAGGAGGAGGATAATGATCGCCGCGGAGGTCCGCTCGACGAAGCCGCGGTCGATCTCGTCGGACCACAGGAAAATCTGCACCGGCAGCACGCTAGAGGGCGAGGTGAACCCATCGGCCGGCGTGGCGACGAAAGCGCGCATCCCGATCATCAGCAGCGGCGCGGTCTCGCCCAGCGCGCGGGCCATGCCGATGATCGTGCCGGTGAGGATGCCGGGGAGGGCGAGAGGGAGAACGTGGTGGAACACGGTCTGGACCCGGCTGGCACCGATGGCCAGTGCGGCGTCGCGGATCGAGGGCGGGACCGCCTTGATTGCGTTGCGGCCCGAGATGACGATTACGGGCATCGTCATCAACGCCAGCGTCATGCCGCCGATCAGAGGGGCGGAGCGGAAGTTGGGGAATATCCAAAGGAATACCGCGAGGCCGAGCAGGCCGAAGATGATCGAGGGCACCGCGGCCAGATTGTTGATCGAGACTTCGATGAATTCGGTCCAGCGGTTCTTCGGCGCGTACTCTTCGAGATAGACCGCCGAGAGCACGCCGATCGGGAAGGCCAGGCCGAGCGTGACCAGCATCGTCAGGATCGAGCCCTTGAGCGCCCCCCAGATGCCCACGGCCTGCGGGCCTGTGGCGTCGCTGCGGGTCAGGAAGCCGAGGTCCCAGGCGGTGACGAGGCTGCCGTTCTTTTCGAGCTGCGCGGCCAACGGCGCCAGTTCGCGATGGCTGTCGCCGCGCAAGGCGCCGGCGAGGTCGTCGGTCACCGGCAGCGAGACGTCGAGCGTGCGCTGGAGCAATGTCGGGTCGGCAATGAGCTTCGCGCCGAGTTCACGCCAGGCACCGTCTTCGAGCTCGCTGGCGGCTTGCGCGCCTGCCGCCTTCGTCGCGGCGAGTTCGACGACGTCGGGAAGCCCCGCTGCCTCAAGCGCCTGCATCGCGCCTGGGCCGGAAAGCTGCGACGCTTCGATGTTCAGTACACTGCCGGCAAGATCGACCGGGAAGCGCATTTCGGCCCGCTGGAACCCGCCGATGCCATTGGATGTCATCGTCCACAACAGGAACGCCAGTACCAGGGCGGAGAACAGCACCGCACCCATGCCAACGGCCTTGAATAGGCGCTCTTGGCGGTAGCGCTGCTTGATGCGCTTGGCGGTGCGCTCGGCAGTACGGGAGGGGGGGTTATTCATAAGCTTCGCGGAACCGCTTTACGACGCGCAGGGCGATGAAATTGAGCATCAGGGTAACGAGGAACAGGACCATGCCGAGTGCAAACGCGGACAGCGTCGCCGGGTGATCGAAGCTGCCTTCGCCCGTTAGCATCGCGACGATCTGGAAGGTGACCGTGGTCATGCTCTCAAACGGATTGGCGGTGAGGCGCGCGGTTGCGCCGGCGGCCATGACCACGATCATCGTCTCGCCGATCGCGCGACTGACCGCGAGCATGATGCCGGCGACGATGCCGGGCAGGGCAGCGGGGATCAGGACCCGGCGGATTGTTTCGGAGGTCGTCGCGCCCATCGCCAGGCTGCCGTCGCGCATGGCCTGGGGGACCGCGGAGATCGAATCGTCGGCCATCGAGGAGACGAACGGGATGATCATGATGCCCATGACGATCCCGGCGGCGAGCGCCGATTCGCTGGAGGCGCTGGCAATGCCGATCGAATGGCCGAAGTCGCGGATCGCCGGCGCAACCGTCAGCGCGGCGAAATAACCGTAGACCACGGTGGGTACGCCGGCGAGAATCTCGAGCAGCGGCTTCATCCACCGCCGCACGGTGGGCGTCGCGTATTGGGTCAGGTAGATCGCGCTCATCAGGCCGAGCGGGATCGCCACGATCATGGCGATGATCGCGCCGATGTATATCGTGCCCCAGAACAGCGGCAGCGCGCCATAGCGGTCGCCCAGGTTCGGGCCGGGCTCGGCCATCGGGTCGGGTCCCCAATGGGTGCCGAACAAAAAGTCGGCCGGGTTCACGAAGTTGAAGAAGCGGGCCGTCTCGAAGATCAGCGAGGCCAGGATGCCGAAAGTCGTCAGGGTCGCGACCAGCGAAGCCAGGAGCAGGATCAACATGATCGAGCGCTCCACCCGGGTACGCGCCGGGAACTGGGCGCGCAGGCGGGTGAAAGCGTAAGCGCCGGCGGCAAAGCCGAGTAGCAGCGTCACGATCACGCCAATCGTGCCGTAATGATTAAGCGCGTCGCGAAACGGCTGGACCAGCGCGTTGGCGGCCGGATTGAACGCGGCCAAGGCGTGGCCCTCGGCGATGTTGCGCGCCTCGGCGAGGATGGAGTCGCGCTCGATTCCGAAGGCGGGAAGGCTCGCCGCGCCCGGGCTCGCTAGGACCTTGTCGTAGATCAACGCAGGACTCAGGGCGTTCCAGGCGAGGGCGAACATGATCGCGGGCACCGCCGCCCATAGGGCAACGTACCAGCCGTGGTAGCCCGGCAGCGAGTGCAGCGCCTGCTTGCCGCCCACTTCCTTGCGCAGAACCCAGGCGCGCGAGCGTGCCGCCAGCCAGCCGATCAGCCCCAACCCGAAGGCGAGCAGAAATGGAATGGTTGGCGACATGCTGTGTGCGGTTCTTTGCGGCTTACTTGAGCTGCGACGGATCGAGCAGCGTCAGCGCGCTGGCGATGGTGGTGCTCTTGGCCTGAACGTCGTCGGGCGAGACAACCATCCCGGCCTTGGCGAGCGTGCCGTCGCGGCCCCAGGACTTGGCCCATTCGGCGACGAATTCCTTCAGGCCCTTGATCGCGCTGACGTGCGCTGCCTTGACGTAGATGAACAGCGGGCGCGCGCCCGGATAGCTGAAATCGGCGATCGAGGCGTATGTCGGCGTGATGCCGCCCATCGTCAGGCCCTTGAGCTTGTCGGCGTTCTCTTCGAGGTAGGAGAACCCAAACACGCCGATCGCCTTCGGATTGGCTTCGAGCTTCTGGACGATCAGGTTGTCGTTCTCGCCGGCATCGACATAGGCGCCATCGCTGCGAACTTCGCCGCAGACCTTGTCGTGCTGTTCCTTGTTGCTGTCCTTGAGCGCCTTCATTGCCGGATCGCTCTCACAGCCTTTGGTCAGGATCAGCTCCTTGAGCGCGTCGCGGGTGCCGGAGGTCGAGGGCGGGCCATAGACCAGGATCGGTTCGGCTGGGAACGCCGGGTTTACGTCTTTCCAGGTCTTGGCGGTGTTCGGCTTGCCGAACGGATTGGCTGACAGCGCCTTGTAGACGTCGGCCGGCGTGAGCGCCAGGCCGGGGCCGCCCTTGGCTTCGGCGAAAGCGATTCCGTCCAGGCCAACCTGGATCTCGACGATATCCTTCACGCCGTTCTTGGCGCAATCGTCATATTCGGACTTTTTCATCCGGCGCGAGGCGTTTTCGATGTCGGGATGCTGCGCCCCAACGCCGGCGCAAAACAGCTTCATGCCGGCGCCGGTGCCGGTCGATTCGATGATCGGCGACTTGAACTCGGTGTTCGACTTGGCGAGCGAATTCGCGACGACTTTGGCGAACGGATAAACCGTCGACGAGCCGACGGCGCGAATTTGGTCGCGCGAGGAGTTCTGCGCGCCGCCGCAACCGGCGACGAGGGCGCTTGCGGCCACGGCGGTGGCGAGGATCAGGGCTGACTTCTTCATGGTACAAGCTCTCCGATGGAATTGGTGGCCGGTGGGATGCTGAAGGCGGCTCTGGCGACGTTACATGACAGGTTTATGACAGCGCATCGGCGGGTGTTCGTACTTGCGGCAACTGAATCGTCACAATCGTGCCGCTCCCCAGTGTGGAGGCGATGTCGAGCTTGCCGCGATGGCGCTCGACGATGTGCTTGACGATGGCAAGGCCGAGGCCCGTTCCGCCACCAGCACGGCTGCGGCTGGGGTCGGTGCGGTAGAACCGGCGGGTCAGGTGGGGCAAATGCTCGGGCGCAATGCCGCTGCCCTGGTCGCTCACCATCAGGCGCGCGAACCCATTATCGCCCGGAGTGATATCGATCCGCACCGCAGTGCTGTCGTCGCCGTATTTCAAAGCGTTTTCGACGAGGTTACGGAGCAATTGCTCGAGTTGCTTGGGGTCGCCGGTCACCGCTACCGGAGCGGCCGGGCGATGGAGGTCCAGCCGGTCCGCCCCGACGGTCGTCGTGAACTCGCCGACGACACGGGCGGCCATCTGGCCAAGCTCGACCGCTTCGGTCGGGGAGTCGTGTTTCTCGGCCTCGAGCTGGGAAAGCGACATCAGGTCGGAGACGAGGCTCTGCATTCGCCGCGCCTGGCGAAGCACGGTCTCGTGGAACCGTGCGGCGGTTTCCTTGTCGACCTTGTCGGGCTCGTCGACCATTGTCTCGATATAGCCGATGATCGCGGACAGCGGTGTGCGCAGCTCGTGGCTGGCGTTCGCGACGAAGTCGGTATGCGCGCGCCCGATGTCCGATTCAGTGGTGCGGTCGGTGAGCTCGATCACCCAGTGACGCTCGTCGATTCGCTGGCGGGTGAGCTGCCACAGGCTTTTGCCGCCGGTGAGCCCACGGATCGTCACGCTGCCGCCGTCGGGCAAGTCGAGCAGGCGGACCGCTTCGGGATGGCGCAAGGCGATCC
>JBDSOM010000196.1:0-12724 GCA_039914785.1 Novosphingobium sp. | reverse complement strand
TCGTCGATCGAGCTATCTTTTTGGAGCTGGCTGCTGAAGCGGGCGTAGATTGCTGTGCGCATTGTCTGGGTCGCTGTTCTGGTTCGGGCCCGAGATCCCGAGCGCCTGGGCATGGTGCTGCCTCGCCAGTGCGCGCGCAAGAGCGATGACGATCGTGTCCACCGGGTCCACCGAGGGGTCAAGGCGGACGTGGGCGTTCATTCGGCCTCGGGCCTGGCCTTGCGGCGGTTGAGCTTCTCGATCGTCTTGATGTCCATGCCGAGGCGGACGCGGGGGAGGTCGACGCCGGCGCGGAGCCATGCGGGTGCCGGGTGGCCCGGGTTGGCGAGCATGAGCAGCACGTCGCCGTGGCAGGGCTCGCCGTCGAGCGCGCACCAACAGGCGAGATCGTGCCCGGCCAGATCGGCGGCGTGGCGGCGGATCCGGCGATAGACCGTCAGCTGAGCATCGACCGATATATCGGGTTCGGAAAACGCGACGAAGCCACGGGCCAAAACGTAGAACTTGGCGGCGCACTGGGCGCGGGTGCCGTGCTTGCCGACCACGAACGGATTGCCCCAGCGGCCGGGCCGCGCGACGTTAACCGCGTTCGCCGGCAGGCGGAAGCCCTTGGCGCGGGAGAGGCGTATGCGCTGGGCCTGAGTCATGTAGGCTCCGCCATCGCGAGTATCTCCGCGAGGGTAGGCGGCTTCGCCAGACGGGGGCGTCGGCCGAAGTAGAGGCCGGCTTTGTCGGTGGCGTATTTACTCACCGTCAGCGCCTTCCGATTGATGGCTATCGCCAGGTCCGCGATCGACACGTTGTGCTTGAAGGCGATGTGGAAGGCGCGTTTTTCTTCGTCGGTCAGGGGGCCGCAGCGGTTGGTCTTGAGGCCGAGCCGCCAAGCTTCGTAATAGACGGCGTGCTTCCCACGGCCGAGGTGAACGCCGATCGCCTTGGGCGGCATGGTCGCATAGTTCGCCCGCAGAAAATCGCGCTCGGTTTCGGTCCAGATTCGGCCGCGCCAGCCCGCATTCTTGACGTGGGTGCCCTGCAATCCGAGGTCCTTGACCTTCCACCGGATCGCCGATCTGCTGCGGCCGAGCCGTTCGATCAGCGGGGTGAGGCTAGCGCCCGTGGCATAGGCCTGCCGGATCAGCTCGTCTTCCTCGGGCAGCCAGCGACGGCCCCAGCCACGCCCGTAGCCCAGCATACGAATGCGCTGCCCGAATCCGTTCTTCGAGCGTCGCGGAAAGCCCTCGGTAGCCAGCAGGTCGATGATCTTGCTGTAGACGTGGCCATCATTGGCGAGAGCAAGCGCACGGGTGGTTTCGGGGTCGCTCCATTCCCCGGGTTGATGCGGATGTCGGAGGCCTAGTGCGCTGGCGCGTGAGCGCAGGCCGCTGAGTTGGCGCCCAATTAGCACGGCGAGCTGGCCACAGGGCGCGCCCTGGGCGTAGCCGGCGCGCAGCTGGGCGTCCTCCCAGGGCGTCCACGGTGGGGCTTGTTCGTCGGTGAGTCCGAGGATCGCGGCGCGGCTATAGACCGAGGCGCAGCTGCGGCCGAGGTGCTGGGCGACGTCGGCGGCGGCGGACGTGCCGTAGTGCTCGAGCACATAGGCGTCGTCGAACTCGGACCAGGGACGGTGTGAATCCCGCCGCAGGCCTAGACAGAACGCCTTGTCGATCACGCCGCCACGGGGACGGCCGATCTCGGCGGAGATTTCATCCCAGCCAAAATCGCCGGCGAACATCTCGCGAAGTTTCGCGATCTCGTCGGGCAACCAGGCATTGGCACGGAAGCGAACCTCGCGCAGCGGTGCCGCCGAACTGGGATTATCGTCGGGAACGTAGGCCGCCAGTTCGACCAAGTCGGCCGCTAGATCGTTCGAAGCCAAGGTCACGACAGGCCGACCACCTTCACATCAGTCAGGCGCTGGCGCAGGCGGGCATGGAGGCGAGCGATCCGACCTTCGCCGCGGGGCATGGCATCGACGGCGCCAAGCGCGAGCAGGATGTCGATCGCGTCGTCGATTTCCCCGGCGGGTAGGTTGAGGTGCCCGCCGAGATCGGTTGCCGTGGTGGCGCTGGGCGCGATCTGCTTGAGCGCGGCGACGACGCGGGTCGCGGCGACAGCGTGAGGGTCCATCAGGAAGGCATCGACAGCGCCGCGGCCTTTGACGACGAGCTGACGATCGCGGCCGACGGCGGCGGTCTCCTGCAGCGCGACCAAGTCGAGCAGGGCAAGGGCCTGTTCGGCGCCGTGGGCGACGCTTTCGCGCAAGCCGGGTGTTCGGCCCAGGTGGGGCGTGATCGAGCGGTGAACCTTCACCAGCTCGGCCCGGGGGCAGAGCGCAGGACCCATCGCGAAGAACTCGCCGGGCTGCAGGGTGCGGAACCGCTCGGCGTTCTGCCGGTCGAAGCCCAGCAGGTCTGCCGCCCGCGCAATGTCGCGATCGAACACGTTGATGCCGACGAGGAAGTTCTGCAGTTCAGACGTGACCGAGGCCGCCAGTTTGGCAAGTCGCTGGGTGGCGATCACCGGAGCGATGCCACGCTTGCGCCCGCGGGCGCATATGTCGGTCAGGGTGGCCACGCCGACGCGGCGGGTCTCGGCGTCGCGCGCGCTGCCGGCGACGAATGGCGCAAGCAGGTGCGCCTCATCGATCGCGAGCAGCACGGTGTTCTCCCAGTGCTCGCGCTCGACCGAGATCAAGCCGGAGAGAAAAGCGCTGGCGCGCAAAATGCGTTGCTCGGGATCAAGATCGGTCAGGTCGAGATGTAGGTTGATCCGGTGAATGCGGCCGCGCACCGCAGCCGCGGTTAGGCCCTCGGTGGTCAGCTCGGCACCGCGGATGGTCGTCGCGCCGATATGTGCGGCCAGATTGCCGAACTCGCCCTCGGGATCAACGATCATCACGGTGAGATAGTCGAAGGCTTCCTCGACGATCTTGCGCAGCGTGGCCGATTTGCCGGCGCCGCTGCTTCCCTGGATCAGCAGCCGGCCCGCCATGAGACGATCGAGATCGAGTTCGATAGTCCTCGGCCCCATCGCCGTGCCGATCGGCACCACGTTGAGCGTTGCTTCGGCCGGGGGGTGAAGCGTGGCAACCACGGCGTTCACGAGGCCAGCTCGTCGGCTTCGTCGTCTTCGCTCTCGATGTCGCCTTCGACCGTCGCCTCGGCTGCCTCGGCTTGCTCGGCGAGGCGGGCGTCGTAGCGGGTGGCCGCTTCGGCGCGCTGGGCCTCGATCTGGTCAGAGGTGACCTTGACCAGCACCGCGACCAGCACCTCGTCGTCGTTGATCGCGTCGATGGCATCGACCCAGCGCGTGCTGCGGGGCCAGAACGCGCGACCTTCGAACGGTGTGCCCGCGAACTGGCCGACGGCGAGGCGGCAGGCGATCGTCTCGATCTCGTCGTTGCGCTCGCTCTCGGCGCGTTCTTCTGGGGTGGGGGCGACGTAGCCGGCGCGTTGCGGTTCATCCTGGCCGGCCGGTTTGAAGCGACCGGCATAGGTCAGCCCGTCGCCGTCCTGCGAAATCATGTAGACGCCGATCGACTTTTTGCGCTCGGCCTTGCTGATGTCGGCGGCGGTCTTGCCATATTCGTATGGCTTGGTGAAACCGGCCGGCTCCTTTGGGAAGTTCGCATCATAGGCACCGCGCGTGGCGAAGCGGACCTCTTTCCAGCCCTCCGCCTTGGCGATCGCCGGCAGCGCTTCCTCGGCCTTCGCCTTGACCAGCTTGTCGAGCAGGGCAACGTTGGTGATGCGCTCCACGCCGTTGGCGCCCATGAACATCTCGGCCTCGATCCGGCCATCGGCGTCAAGGTAGGCCTGTTGGCCGACGTAGATCACGCGTGGATCGGTGGTTGGGCACGTCTTCCCACGCAGCGCATCGCGGACGGCACGGGGATCGTGTGTTTTCCAACTGCTCTTGCCCTGCTCCTTGAACACCTTGAGCTGTAACTTGTGGTCGGGCACCCCGGCGTAGGCCTTCGCCGATTCCAGATTGATCCCGCCCGTGCGAAGCGCCTCGAGGATTTCGGGTGCGAGATCGGCGAGGCGTAGGCGGCCTTCGACGTGCTTGACGGTGACGCCGAACCGCTTGGCGCAGTAGGCGACGGCCGCGGTGTGATCGAGCGGCCGGGTATCCTTGAGGCCACCGGCCTGCCTGACGATCAGGGCGAACGCGTCGAACTCGTCGGCCGGATTCATCGAAACCTTGTGGAGATTTTCCGAGAGGGACGTCTCGCGCGCTTCGTCGCGGTCCTCGACCTTGCAGATCACGGGATGGTCCGCGGCGATCCGCCCGGCTTCGGCGAGGAAGCGCAGCGCCTGATAGCGCCGGCCGCCGGCGACGACTTCAAACTTGCCGGCCCAGTCCGCCTCGGCAACGCCGGTGGTGAAGTGGGCGGGCACGACGACGAGGTTCTGCTTGAGCCCCCGCGCGGCGATGTCTTCGGCCAGGCTTTCGATGTCCGCGTCGCGCTCGGTCTGGCGGACGTTGAGGTTCGACAGCATCAGCTGGGAGAGCGGGATCGGGGTGAAACTGACCTCGCCGATCTCGGCGGGCGGCGCATTGTCCTCGATCGTAAGCTTGGCAGTGTCGAGCATGGGTCGTTCCTTTCGGGCTTGCGCGATCCGCGCGGCAGGGATTTTCCGGGGCTTCATCGGGGGAATGCGTTGTGCTCGACGCCGTCGAGCAGACGGCCGGCGCGTTTCTTGCCGATGCGATAGACGTCCGGCTCATCATCGCAGTGCCCGTCCGGTTCTGACCAGCATTCGTCCCAGCGACCATCGAACAGCGACATGCCCTTCGCGGCCTTCTCGGGGTTGAGAAAGGCGCCCGCAATCTCGCCAGGGGCAAACTCGCCGTTCTGCTTGTGGTGAAAGGCAACGCCTGCCGCCGCGCACTGATCGCGCAGGCTCCGCGCCCAGTCCGGATGCATCGGACGGGCACCGGGGCCGCTCTCTCCGCCGGCGATGACCCAGTCGAGGCCACCAGTGGCGGTGCCGTCGCTCATGGCCGGCTTTCGACGCAGACCGGCGCGCTGGCGGAATGCTGGACCAGGCCGATCGCGTGTTCGGCGTCGGCGCGGTTGTGGTAGCCTTCGCCCGAGGCGATGATCTCGCCGTTGCCGGCGCGCAGGCGCCAGCGCCATTGGCGACCCAGCAGGGTCAGGCTGCGGTAGAGTTCAAAGTGCATCGCCAGTTCCTTCGTCTTCGCTCTCGGGCGGGATCGCGCTGATCAGCAGGGGCAGGGTGAGCGCGGCCGCGAGCAACATCAGGCCGCCGACCAGTGCCAGCGCGCCGGCGGCGGCGATCCAGCCCAGCGCGAACGCGCCCGCGCAGAGGGTGGCGGCAACGGCGGCGAGGAAGGTGCCGTCGGCCCAGTCGAGGCGAATGCCGAACACCGTCATGCGGCCTTCGTTTCGGAATTCTGGGGCGCGGCGGGCGCTGATCTGATCGGCGGCGCATTGAAGTGGCGGGCGAGGCGGACGAGGTCGCGCGCGCGGTCAAGCGCTTCGGGGGTGTGAGCCACGGTCAGAGCCGCGTCGCGGGCGGTGGCGATCTGGGCGGCGCAGCGGGCGGGGGTGCAAAGCTCGTCGGCGCCGATCGCTCGGCGCTCGGGCTCGGTGAGCGAGCGGCCGAAGAGCACGGGGAAAGCGCCGAGCAGCGGTTCCAGCTCGGGCAGGACGGCGCCGGTGCGGCAGGCGATCGCCAGCCACGGCAGCAGCAGCGCCTCGGCCGCCTTGCGATCCAACTTGCCGGCCGCGACCAGCGCCGCGGCGTTGGCCTGGCGCCGGCGGAACTGGTCGGAGGCGATCTCGGCGATGGGGGGCATGCGACCCTCGGTCACCGCGCGGTCCACCGGCGATGGGCGCCGCGCCGGACGAGGATCGCGCGATCCTGGATGCGGCGGATGGCGGGGAGCCGATCGATGTCCCAAGCCTTCATTTCGGCGACGATGGCCTGTTCGGCGGGGATCACGACGCCGCGCTCCGGCGGGGCTGGCGGCTGACTTTCGCGCGCTTCGGTTTGGCTGCCGCCACCGCCTTGGAGGCTGCGGGGGGAACGGCCTCCTCGGCGGTGGCGACGACGTCAGCGAGCTCGACCGTGCGAGTCCCGCTGGCGCGAGCGCGAATGTCGGAATTGCCGGCGCTGAATTCGCGGCCGGTCAGCGAAACGGTCAGCCGGCCGTCGCCGCGCCGCTGGATGATGCGGCAAGGCTGGGCGGCAGTCAGGTCGCCGACGGGGCGCAGGAAAGCATGGGCTCCGGGGTTCGGGAACGGGGCGGGAGTGGATAGCATGGGAACCTCCTGTGAAGGCACCCGTAATAAATGCGGGAATAATCCCGTGTCAAGGAATAATGCGGGAATATTCCCGTAGCCAGATTTGTTAGGGGATGCCGCCTAGATTGAAGTCCTTGTGATGGGGGCGGCGATGGATGTTTGGGAGAGGTTGACGCGGGTGGTTTCGGGGCTCCGGGTTGTTCCTTCCGCGCCCGCTGGACGCGCGACACTGTTGCCTGACCACGATGCCGATGAGCCTGTGACGGCCGGGCCGGCGCACGGTGCGGTCCATGCGCCGGCCGACCCGCTCGGGCTGTTCATCGCCTATGTCGATGCAAAGGGGGCGCGTTCGGAGCGGCGGATCACGGCCCGCCAGCTATCGGGAGAGCCGCCGAGGTTGCTGCTGCTGGCGTTCTGCCACGAGCGAAAGGCGATGCGCAGTTTCCGCTTCGACCGGATCGTCGAGGCGGTCTGCGCCGAAACCGGCGAAGTATATCTTGCGGCGAAGTTGCTCGAAGCACTGGCCGGAGAGGGCTTGGCCCCGATCCCGCACCGACTTCGCCGCGCGGTCAACGTCCTGGTCTTCCTGATGCGCTGCGACGGCCATGCCCACCCGGCGGAATGGGCGGCGATCGATGACGCCCTGGCTCGCTACATGCTCCGGTTTGGCGGGGGCGAAGCCGATCACGCCCGGGCCATGGACTATGCGCGGGAGATAGCGCCCGATTGCAACGATTTCCTCATCGCGATGCGGTCTTTCACGCACGACCCCGAGGTGGCGCAGCTGGGGCGCTGGCTCGATCAGGCGCTCGCCGGGATCATTGATGCTGACGGAACCCAAAGCGCTGAAGAGTTCGCGTGGATGACGGAGGCCTGCGATTTCATCGCGACAATGGCCGGGCGGGCCCGCGGATGATCCGCTTGCTCGCGATCGGGGCGTTCGTCAGCCTGCTGCCCGGCTGCGGTGCGGCGCCGCCGGATCCTGCCGCAGAAAAACGACTGTTGGGCGATGTCGAAGCGGCGATGGTTTACGAGGCGAAGTATGGCAGCGGGGTCGATTTCACGCAGCTCAGCGACATCACCCCGATCCCGCGCCCGTTCGGCGGACATGCGGTGATCTGCGCATACCGGCGTGCGCCCGAGATCGTGCGCGGCGAAAAGAAATGGCGGCGGGTGCTGGTGTTCGATCGTGCCTATGCCAGCGTTGAGCCAGTGATCGGTGACGGCGCGGCGTTTCGTGAGCTCTGGGACCGGGCAGGGTGTTGGTCAGAGATGAAGTAGTTCGTCGGGCCGATAGATCCGCTCCATCGCCTCCACGCGGTTGCGGGGAATGCGAAAGCTGATCTCGGGATTGTACTGCAGCAGCTCGACATAAGCGCTGGTAGCGCGGACGAGTTCTTTCACCAGCGCGGTCATCACGGTCTGGCTTTCGCCGTCGTTCAGCTTGACCAGGACGATGTGCCCGGGGCTGGGCGGCCGCCGAGGATCGACGATGCCGATCTCGCCCTGATAGAAGCGGCGCTCCATGCTGCTGCCCTGAAAGTAGATCGCATAGGCATTGGGCGCGTTCCACAGGGCGGAAGGGCGCTCGATCATCCGCACGGTGTGATCGACCTCGAGCTGGATCTGCTCGATCGCAACGCTCTCGCCTTCCTGCTCGATAATCAGGTCGGCGCAGAATGCGGTGCCAAGCAAGGGGATGCTACCCGCGCCGGGCTCGCGCCAGCCTTGCGGCAGTTCATGGAAAGAAACCTCGCTGCGCAGCTGACCCGGGTTCTCCACGTTGCCGAGCAGCCAATCACTGGTCGTCTGCAGGGCGTCGGCGATCCGGGCGAGGGTGGGTCCGTTCGGGGTGGATTTGCGGCGCTGGAGATCGCGGATAACATCGGGCTTGCCAGTGGCCTGGATCGATACATTGCGCGCGGTCAGATCCAGCTCTTTCAGCCGGTTCGTGATGCGTTCCGCCAGGATTTCCCGCTCGTTCGTCATGCGGGCATTATCCCGAAAATCGGGAATGGCAGATAGCGGGAACATGCCCGTTGACAAGTGCGGGAATATCCCCGTATCCATCCCGTCATGGACAACAGTGAACCCCTCTCCCTGCCCGACCGTCTCGTTGCGATTTCGCGCCTTTGGAGCGCCGCAACGGGTAGGTCTCTCGGGGCTCTCGCCTCGGTCGTGGTCAATCACGGATCGTTCTTCGAGCGCCTCGAATCGGGTGGCGCTTCCACCACGACGGCGACGCTCGAAAAGTTCGCCAGGCATCTGGGCGATGCCGGCAATTGGCCCGATGGCGCGGTGCCTCGCGAGGTGCGTGAGTTCAGTCATATGGTTGGGGTTGCGGCCAAAGCGCCGGTCCCGTCTCCCGATATTGCCGCCAGCGGTATCACCACCACCGCGCAAGGAGCCTCGGCATGAGCACCGATCGCGAAGTTCGGCTGTCGCCCGAGGACCAGGCCCTGAAGCTTGCTACGTCCGAAGCGGTGCGCGCCGCTGGAGGGCAGGAATTTGTCGGGCGCGAGGTCGGGCGGCGGCAGTCGCGGATCTCCGACTACTGCTCGAACAGCACCGCCGAGTTCATGCCGCTCAACATCGCGCGGCACGTCGAGGCGCTCGGCAAGGGCGCGCCGGGGCATCCCCATATCACCCGCGCCCTGGCGCGCGCCGTCAGTGCGACGATCGTCGGCGAGGCGGCAGCGTCGTTTCCCGGCCTGGACGACCTGGGGGACTGGATGGCGTTGGTCGCCCGCGAAAATGCCGACCTCGCCTCGGCGCTGGCGGGCGAGGATCTGGCGCTGGGCGTCGAGGCGCTGTCGCCGGCGGCACGTGCGCGGATCTCGATCGAGGCGCGCGAGCTAATCGCGCGGGCCGAGGCGCTCGTCCGCGCGCTCGGCGTAAGCGACGGCGACGCAACCGTGTCCGCGCTTCACCGCCGCGATTCCTCCTGACGCTTGAACCACGGCTCCAGACGGGGAGCCCGGTTTACGCGTTTCCAGGAGGGGGTCACAATGTCCTACACAACCGATACCACCCGGCAGGCGCAGGCCGCGGGGGGGAATAGTGGCGCGTTCACGCCGCCCCAGATCGTCCAGCTGCTCGACTGGGTGCGCGCCGCGCAGCCCAATGCGCGGCTGATTTACGCCCAGGGCGTCATCCTGCGGGATTGCTGCCGCCCCGCACTGCGCGAGAAAGTCGCGGCGTTGGGCGAGGCGGGTTACCTGACCTCGCACTTTGTCCGCGGGCGCGGCGGTGACCCCTCGATCCACATCGTGATGCGGACGCAGCGGGTCTATCTGAAGGGCGCCACGCTGTGAGCCCGGCGAAGCGCCCGGCTGCTGACCTTCCCGGCATGGATCGCGCGACGATCGCGCTGGCCGGTGGCAGCTATTTCGATTTCGAGACGGCCGACTGCGCCCGGGTGACGATCACCGACATCGCGCGCGGCCTGTCTCATGCGTGCCGGTTCGCCGGACAGTGCCCGCGATTCTATTCGGTGGCCGAACACAGCGTGCATGTCAGCCGGATCGTTCCGCCAGCTTATGCCTGGGATGCGCTGATGCATGACGCGGCCGAGGCGTTCCTGGGCGACGTCGCCAAGCCGCTGAAGAACCTGCTGCCCGACTATCGCGCGATCGAAGCGCGGGTCGAGCGGGCGCTGGCGATCCGCTTCGTCATGCGCCACCCGATGCCCAGCGCGATCAAGCTGGCCGACCGGGCGATGCTCGCGCTCGAGCAGCGCGAGGTGATGCACAGCACCGATCCGTGGGGCTATCTCGACGGAGTGCTGCCGCCCGAGGGCGTGACGATCTATCACTTCGGACCCGACGCGGCGCAGTCCATGTTCCTCGGCCGCGTCAAGGAACTGCGCCCGGATCTGCTGGGGCCCGAACAGTGAGCCGGGCCGTGACACCTGCGACAGCCCAGGATGATCGGACCGAGCACGCGGTGCTGATGGGCCGCAGGGACGAGCGCGATGACCTTATCGCCTACCTCGAGCAGCGGCGCGACAATGCCGAGCTGATGGCGCTGCGCTCGCCCGAGTTCGCCGACCAGGCCCGCGAGCGCAAACGCCAGCTGTCGGTGATGATCGACGAATTTCGCGAAGGCCACCACGAAGGCGCGGCGATGGTACGTGCCGCGCTGGTGCGCTGGGCCGGAGAATCCAACACTTTCAACCAGGAGATCGACGATGGCAGTCAAGCTGCAGCCTGATGATGCGCCACCGGTCGACGTCCGGAAGCCTGCGGTCCGCATCAAGGCGGGATCGCTGCTCGCGGCGCTGAAAGACGTGCTCGGGGTGATCGAGGCGCGCAACACGATCCCGCTGCTCAGCCACGTGCTGATCGGGGCCGGAGAGGGCGCGGTGACGTTGACCGGGACCGATCTGGACATCTGGGCGCGCCGCGATCTCACCTCGGACGATCGGGATGGGCCGGGCTCCAAGGACTGGCGCGATTCCATCAAGGGCTTCGCGATCGCGTTGCCGGCGAAGCCGCTGGCCGACGTGCTCGGCGAGATCGACGGCGACGCGATGGTCACGCTGACCGCCCCTTGTTCGGGCCCGAATGGCACCGAGGTGCGCGCGGTCGTCCAGGCCGGGCGGGCGCGGTTCAAGCTGGCGTGCCTGCCGGCCGAGGAGTTCCCTTTGCCGCCGCATATCGACGTGGCGGCGGAGTTCGAACTGCCGTGCAGCCGCCTCGCCGATGCATTCGCGGCGGTCGAGCACGCGATTTCGACCGAGGAGACGCGGTATTATCTCAACGGCGTCTACCTGCACCCGCACCAGGATGAGGGGGAGCCGCAAGTGCTGCGGTTCGCCACGACCGACGGCCATCGCCTCGCGCGGCTGACGCTCGACCTGCCCGATGGCGCGGCCAGCTGGCCCAGCGTGATCGTCGGCCGCAAGACCGTGGGCGTGCTCGACAAGCTGCTCGCGGCGGCGGCGAAGACCACGGAAGGCAAGGAGGTCGCGCCGGCGTCGGTGTTGGTCGAGGCCAACGGGTTGACCAAGGGGTGCTTGCTGCGGTTCGAACTGCCCGCGGCCGATGGCGGCACGATCGAGATCACCGCCAAGACGATCGACGGCGACTTTCCCGACTATGCGCGGGTGATTCCTGCCGCGCCGGCATTGCGCGCGGTGCTCGCTCGCGCCCCGCTGGCGGCGGCGGTCAAGCGTGTCGCGGTGCTGTCCGAGGGCAAGAGCCGCGCGGTCAAGGCGGCGTTTTCCGATGGGCGCGTGACGTTGTCGAGCCGCAGCGTGGAACTCGGCGAGGCGAGCGAGGAGCTCGAGTGCGAGTATCGCGGCCCCGATGCCACGCTGGGCTTCGACGCGAAGTACTGGCGAGACGCGCTGCTGGCCGTGGCGACCGACCAGATCGCGATGGCGTTCGATGCGCCGGAAGAGTCGGGCGGCAGCGCAGGGCCGGTGCGGATCGCTGCGTGGGACGGGAACGGCGAGGCCGGGGCGTTGGTCCAGGTTCTCATGCCGGTGAGGGTTTAGTCTCATGGTCGCTGAACCCGGAAGCCGCCGCTTCTACCTCACCGATTTCACCGACGAGATCGTGCCGTGCGACTGCACGCTCGCCGGTTGGGCAGCCTGGCTGGCGGCCGGAGATGCCGACTGGGACGTAGAGCCGGCGCGCGATGGTCAGCTCTATGAAGGATCCGCGATCCTGTTCGGCGAGGACATCATCGCGACTTGCCGCGATGGCGAATGGTCGCTCTCGCGCGAGCTTGCCGGTGAGCAGTTCGTCGCGGTGCGTTTCGGGTCGGGACAAGGCTGGTCGGCCGAGGACCTGATCGATCCCGATTCCCAGTTGCTCGATCATTTCAGGGAATACGCTCAGGACGATGGCCAGGTGCACATCGCGGTCGGCATGGTCGAGGAGGGCTGGCGGTTTACCTTCCGTGATGGCGAGCCGCCAGTGCTCGATGCGGAGCGGCTCCAGTGACGGCCGGCCACTCCCCACAATTCGAAGCGATGCGCGACGATTTGCGCGCGCGCGGGCTGATCGACGCGGAGTTCAGCCTGACGCCGGCCGGCATGGCCTTTGTCGATGCGCTGTTCGTCGATCTTGCGGCGACCCGGGTCACGAACGACCACCGCGGCGCGCGAGTGCGCTGGCGGCGGGCGCACGACCGCCTGCGGAGTTTCTCGCGATGAGCGATCCGCGCGCCGAGCTGGGGCCGAGCCTGCGTTCGCGCTGGCAGGTCTATCGCGATGCGCGCGCGCTGCAGCAGCTGGCCCAGCTCGCCGCCGAGTGTTCGGTCGAGGGCCCACGCACTGACCTCCAGCGGGCGCTTGCCGCGTTCGATCGGATGCGGGCGATCCTTGGTGGAGGCGGTGATGCGGGATGAGCCCTATAGCGCCCGCGCCGCCCGGCTTGCTTTGCTTCGCCTCGGGCAAGCGGCGAGCGATGCCGCCGATGCCACAAACTTATTCCGGACCGC